>DASXVL010000001.1:0-2500 GCA_036504255.1 Armatimonadota bacterium
CCGAACGCCGACGTGCGCGGCATTGCCCTGCGCGGACTGGGGGCGCTCGCTGATCCGCAGGCGATTCCGGCGCTCCTCACCGCCTTGCAGGCCGAGAACAACGACAAATTCCGCCGCCAGATCATCGATGTGCTGGGCACATTTGCCGACGATGACACGGTGCGCGCCCTGCTCGTCACCACGCTGACGCGCGACACGGATGCCTTTCTGCGCCGACGCGCGGTACGGGCACTGGCGCGTGGACAGGCCGCGCGCGTGCTGCCCGACCTGCTCGCCGCCCTGGGGGATACCGATGCCGAGGTGCGCGCGGAAGCGGCCGGCGCGTTGGGGGCGTTGGGCGACAAGAGCGCCCTCGCCACGCTGCGCGCCCAGTACGAGCAGAATAGCGTCACGCGCGCGGCGATCGCCAAGGCGCGTTGGCAACTGGGCGATACCGAGGCTGTACCCCTCTTGCTCGCCCTGCTGGACGACACCGATGCGGCGGCCAGTACTGCCGCGATCAGCGCGCTGGGCGTGACGGGCGACCTGCGCGGGGTGACGCCGCTGGCCGCGCGGCTGGCCAAAACGAAACCGGGGGACGCCTGGCCGTTGCTCGAAGCGCTGCTCAATCTGACCGAGGCGCATCCCGGCGCGGCGGAACTCGACCCGCTGGTGCTGGCGGTGGCGCCGCAACTCAGTAACGAGGACGAAAACGCGCGCCAACAGTGCGTCTCGCTGCTCGGCAAGGCGGCGCGTCCCGCTGCGGCGGAGGCGCTCATCCGCCTGGCCACTGACACCACCCAGCCCGCCTGGATGCGCGAGTGGATCTACGCCGCGCTGGCCAATATTCGCGACCCGCGCGTCACGCGCTACCTGCAGACCACGCTGGCGACGGGAGAAGCGCAGGAACGCGTGTACGCCGCCATTGCCCTGGCCAAGCAGGACGCGGGCGAGGCGCTGGCCGTGCTGCTCGATACGGTGGATCAGGGATTAGGCGCGCCCGGCTACTATCCGGCCTTGCTCGCGCTCGGCGACATTCACAACCAGCGCGCGCTCGCCGCCTTGCTCGCCGCCGCGGAGGCGCCGGTGGTGGGCCAGCGTGACGTGGTGTTGCAAGCGCTGTTGCGTCTGCCTCGCGACCGCGCCGCCGCCGCCGTGCCCGTCGTACTGGCGCAGTGGCCCCTGGTCACCGACAGTGAGTTGCGCAAAGAGGCGGTACGCTGGTTGGGCGCCAGTCGTGACCCGCGCGCGCTGGAGCCGTTGCTCGCCGCGCTGAAGACGGCCACTATTCCCGACCGCCTGTTTCTCCTCGCCGCGCTCGGCACGCTGGGTGACCCGCGCGCCGTGCCGCCGCTCATCGACTTACTGACCGACCCGTCCTACCGTGTCCGCCGTGCCGCTGCCCAGGCGCTCGCCGCGCTCACCGGCAAGAATTTCGGACTCGACCCGGCGCGCTGGCGGGCGACCCTGCCGCCGGCCTGATCTGGCGCATAGAGAATGCGTCCACCTTGCCTGATAGAGATGTCAGTTCTAATATAAATATGCTATAATATCGGTATCTATTACATAAGGCCTAGCAGAATGCGCAATGCTTCTTCATCGCTTACCGATGGCCATGCGCGGCGTGCCATGTCATATTAGCTAGGCGGACGATGCGACCAGACCCCATCACGATGAACGGGGATGTGCTATCCGGTCAGACCGGATAGCCGCAGCGAGCGACGGAAGTTCGCGCCGCGTGGTGGATATTGAGGCAGTGATACCAACGATGACCGTGCAGCAGACCTTGGAATCATTATCGGCTCGAGTGCACCTGCTTTTTCGGCGCCTCTTTACGGTAGTCATACTTATGCTCGCCGACCTGGCGTGCTTATTCGGTGCGCTCTTCCTGGCGGTCGCCTTACGCTTTGACAGCTACTCCCTCCGTGATGTCGGCGTGTACCTGCTGCATCATCGCTACAGCCTGCTCCCCGCGCTGCTCGGCTACCTGGTCATCTTCTACGGATGCCGCCTCTATCGCAGTGCTTGGCGTTTTGCCAGCCTGGAGGCATTCTACAGCGTACTCATCGCCAACGTCCTCGGCGTCGCTTGGCTCGTGGTTACCCAATACATCGTGGAGTTTACCATGTTGCCGCGCGCGGTGATCGGGCTCTTTGCCTTTATCAGTACCGCGCTCACCGGCGGCTTGCGCGTCAGCTTACGCGTGATGCATCGCCGCATGAAGCGGTTGCCGGATACGCCCCCCGTGTGGCGCGTGGACCGTCCCGCGAAACGCGCCGTCATTCTCGGCGGCGGCTCGGACGGCGCGCGCCTGCTCTCCGCGCTGCGCGAGGACATACTCCACCCATACACGATTATCGGTTTCCTCGACGACCGGGCGGTGGTGCAAGGTGTGTATATTCGCGATGTCCGCGTCATCGGTCCCTTGTCGCACCTCTTTACCTTGCTGGAAGAGGGTGGGGTCGATGAGGTTTTGGTGGCGCTCCCCAACTCCGGCGACTCGATCCGCGAATATGTCCTC
>DASXVL010000002.1:0-3135 GCA_036504255.1 Armatimonadota bacterium
TTCCACTGCTTTGGTCTATGGTAAGACCGGTACGGGTTCGCAGAGGGCCGAATAGACATTTGACCTTACGAACGGGTATCGCCCCTAATGGGGGTTACCGCTAAAACTACTGTTGACCGCTTTATTATATCCTTTTTTACCTTATATTAACTATCTTTTTTCTATCTTTCGTTTTTGCTATTAGACGTGTATATACCCCGAGGGACGAGTAAGCAGCAGGATGCTTGTAGTGTAAAAGCGACAAGTTAACAAGTTTCCGAAAGATGATAAGTGACGCGTGCGCTTGCACTGCTCAGCGTGTGTATGGTTTGCAGAACATCTTCAATGGAGACAGGAACTGTATTGTAAACAAATAGTACATTATGGGCCGGCGACTCCCGTCCCCTGTTCCTCATGCAGTTCGAGGAGCAGGGGACGGGAGCAATCTGTGCGCTGGCGCAGTCTGTTGCATTTCTTTCACCGGAGCGCGGCGGGCGCCGGCTTCCACCTTCGCTCTGCGAGCTACAGCGGACAGGTCCATACGGTGCTATTAATCTACCTGACGCAACGGCGTTGCGATTTTAATAATGGTCATCCACTTGCACGGGACCGCTGAAGGTGCGGTAGACCCAGGTGGTGTAGATCGCGACGAGGACCATACCGATGAAGGTGATGATGAGCATGACGGTGAGGGTGAGGGGGGAGGAGGAGTCCATGACCGTCAGGTTCCACGCGGGATGGCCCAGTGCGGGCACGAGCGTGGGGAAGAGGCCGGCGGCGGCGGCGATGAGCAGCAGGGCAATGCCGGCGGCGGAGGCGGCGAAGGCTGGTGCGGCTTGCCCCCGAGCGGTGAAACGTCCGATGAGGAGGATCGCCAGCAGTGCCAGGGCCGGCAGCAGCCAGAGGGCCGGCAGGGCGATATAATTCCGCAGCAGATGCGGCTGGGTGGCGATGGCGGCGATCACGGCGACGAGCGCCAGCGGCAAGTACGTCCACCAGGCGCGCAGCGCCCATGTCCGCGTTTGCGCCGCCAGTTCACCCCGCGTGCGCAGGGATAGATAGAGCGCCCCATGCGTAGCGAGCATGGCGCAATTGACCAGTCCGATGAGCACGGCAAAGGGGTTGAGCAGCGAAAAGAAGGCGCCGGTGAAGTTCCCCACCCTATCGAGCGGCAGCCCGTGCAGGATATTGCCGAAGGCGACTCCGAAGAGCAGCGTAGCGACGATGCTGCAGAGGGCGAAGACCACATCCCAGCGATTACGGGCGGCGGCAGTGGCTTCTCGGGCGCGCCATTCCAACGAGACCGCGCGCAGGATGAGCGCGGCGAGGACGACAACCAGCGCCAGGTAGAAACCGCTGAAGACGGTGGCATAGACCGGCGGGAAGGCGGCAAACAGCGCGCCGCCGGCGGTGAGCAGCCACACTTCATTGCCGTCCCAGAAGGGACCGATGGCCGTGAGGAAGGTCCGGCGGGTGCCTTCCTGGCGGGCCAACAGATGCCAGAACCCCACGCCGAGGTCGAAGCCATCGAGAATGGCATACCCGACCAGCAGAACCGCGATTAATCCGAACCAGATGATCTGTAGCGCACTCATGCGACCACCTCCTCAACGACGACCGGCGCCGCAGGCTCCATCCCCAGCATGACCGTCTGGCTTAGCAGCCGCACCCAGGTATACAACAACACCGCGTAAATGGCGGAAAAGATGAGGATCGAGGCGAGGATCTGTCCCGCCGGCACGGTCAGCGAGACGGCGTCGCTGGTGCGCAAGACGTTCTGCACGATCCAGGGCTGCCGGCCGACTTCCGCCGCCATCCAGCCGACATTGGCAGCGACCAACGGCAGCGGGATAGACCAAACCGCCAGCGTGAGGAAGAGGCGATTACCGTGCGCGCGTTTCTTCCACAATAGCAGCATGCCGATGCCGGAAAAGGCAATGAAATACATGCCTAACAGCACCATCAGGTGGAAGGGAATAAAGGTCGCCAGCAAGGGCGGCCAATCGCTTGGCGCCACCTCGTCGAGTCCTTTGATATTGGCGTCGTTGTCGAAATCCACCAGCAGGCTCAACCCGGCGGGAATGCGCACCGCATAGCGCACCGTCTTCGTTTGCGCATCGGGAAGGCCGAAGAGGAGCAGGGGCGCCTGTCGTTGCGTGGTAAAGAGCCCCTCGAAAGCGGCCAGCTTCACCGGTTGGGTATGCGCGACCTGCACGGCGTGATAATGCCCTAGTCCCAGTTCCGCCACGGAGGCGAGAAAGGCGACCACGAGAGCCAGGGTGAGCGACCGCCGCGCCGCGTCAACATGCCGATCTTTCAGCAGGAACCAGGCGCTGATGCCCAGCATGAAGAAGGCTCCGGCAATGAGCGCGGCATCGACGGTATGCAGGTAGCGCGGGAGGGTGGATGGGTTGAAGACCGCCGCCCAGAAGTCGGTCAATTCAGCACGCCCATGGCGCAGGATAAAGCCCGCCGGGGTCTGCATCCAGGAGTTGGCGACGATGATCCAGAAGGCGGAGAGCGTCGAGCCAACGGCGACCATGAGGGAAGCGAACCAGAGCGCGCCGCGCGAGAGCCGGTTCCAGCCAAAGAAGAGCACGCCGGCAAAGACCGATTCGAGGAAGAAGGCCAGTATAGCCTCCGCGGCCAGCGGCGCGCCGAAGATATCCCCGACGAAGCGGGAATAACTCGCCCAGTTCATGCCGAACTGGAACTCCATGGTGATGCCGGTGGCCACGCCGATGGCGAAGGTGATGGCAAATAATTTGAGCCAGAATCGTCCCAACTGCCGGTAGACATCCTCCCCCGTTGCGCGATACCGCCAGAGCAGCCAGGTGTTCAACCAGGCCAATCCGATGGTCAGCGGCGGGAAGAGGAAGTGAAAGCCCACCGTGAGCGCGAATTGCAGCCGCGCGAGTAGCACTGCATCCATAGAGCCTCCAATCAGGGCTAACTGAGGGCGCGTCAAAGAATAAGGCCCGCTTGGTCCCTGTCGTTGTTGAGCCGTCTCACCGTATGAACCCAGATACGCTTTCGCCGTCTCGCCTAGACAGGAACCAAGCGTTCGGCGGGATAATGCCGATCTTATTCTTTGGCGCGCCCTGAGGTTCTTTGCGCATCCGCGGATTACGCGGATTTACATGCATATCTCTCGTC
>DASXVL010000003.1:0-2236 GCA_036504255.1 Armatimonadota bacterium
TGCAGTTGGAAATCATTCACGGTTTCCAGCGCGACCAGCACGCCATCCGGGGTGTGTGCCAGCGCGTCCAGCGTCGCCTGTGCATTACGGTTGCCAAAGAAGGCATCGGAGATATTGGTCGCGGCGCCGATGGTGCGGGGATCGATGCCGTAGATATCCTGCAAATCCGTTCCGACATAGGCGAAGCGATGCTGCATCGGCTGTGCGGCCACCACGCCGGGAATGGCACGCAACGCGGCGAGTTTCGTGCTAGGCGGGTTGGACGTCGGGCCGGTGACCGTGACATCCGACCCATTGGTCAGTTCCGCGTCAATGCGTGATTGCTGATTATAGGTGGTATCAAAGATCGCCGTAGATACGGCAAAGGAGAGGGCAAGGGCCATCAGCACGACCCCCCGCGTGATCAGGGATTGTTGCCGAGTCATCGAGCCAGCGACCAGACCGGACAACCCGTGCGCGATGGGCGTCAACAGGCGTGAGAGCACCAAACGCCCGCCGCGCAAGGCCCAGGCGATGAGACGGAACGTCAAGAGTACCCCGCCAATCCACAGACATAACGGGGCGATGAACGCCTCATAGTTCACCGCATTGGCGGCAACGCCTTCCGGGGCCAACACCACTTGATACCCACTACTGGCCGTGCGCCAATACTCAATGGCGCCGATCACGAGAATAATGATGTCGAGCCACATGCGTTGCCACAGCGGGGAATGCGTAGGCCGAACGACCGCACGTGCGGCAGCGACCGTGGTCTGGCGCGCAAGCGACCAGGCAGGCACGAGCACCGCCCCTAACGCCAGCAGCATGCCCACCAGCATCGCCAGCCCAATCCAGGTGAGCACGTGGCGATCCCCCCACTGGTGCAGCGGGATATGTAGAAAACGCGAAAAGGCCATGGCAAGGAGCAGACCGAGGAGTATCCCACCGATTGCTACCAGGAGGGCTTCCACCGCGACCAGCCGCATGATTTGCGGCACGGAGGCCCCGCGCACGCGTAACAGCGCCTGCTCACTGGCACGGCGTTGTCCAGCGGAACCGGCTATCGCCAGCGTCAGGCCGATCACCAAAATGACTCCGGGCAACCCGAGGAAGAGAAAGAGCACCTGGGCATAGAGCGCATCTTCCTGCACGCTTAATAGCCGTGCCGCCAGATTGTTGCCGACGATGCCGTTGCCGGCGATGCGCGCTTCCAGATTATTCGCTTCGCGCGTGACGACGGTATAGGCGGCCGTGGGATTACTGGGCAGCGGATGCCCAAGGCGCACGTGGAATTGCGTGCGCACTGAGTCCGGGCGGATCGTCTGCTGTGGCCCAAAATAGGTCTGGAATAGCGCAACGGGTAGGATGATCACGTTATCGGGGGGCGCTTGCGGTGCGGCGCCTGCCGGTATACCGACGGCTTGAAAGAGGGAATCCGCTTGCGGTAAGTCGATAATGCCATCGACTTTAACCATGACCGGGGGCAGGCCTACCCGGAGGATTTGCACCGTATCCCCGACGGTGGCATGAAGATTCGCGGCAGTTTGTTGGGCGAGCAACACCCCGTGCGTCGCGCCGACCAACGGACGTATCTCCGCGGGGAAGTGCGTAAAATAATCCGTGCTGATGCCCAGCGCTTGCCCGGTGCCGGTCGTCTGCACCGTACCCCCGGTGCTGGCGGTGAAACCATCGACATTCGCGAAGGACACTTGGTCAAGGATACGTGGGCGCACCGTCTGCGCGATTTGTGATCGGACTGCGGTGATATCGGCTCCCGGCACTAATTGGACTTGCCAATCCACCGGCACATCGCGAATCGCCCGCCGGGTCATTTCCGCATTGCTCACGGTCAGGAAAGTGCCGAGGACGGCAAGGAATGCGACCGTCAATGCCACCCCGATGATAGCCCCGAGCAGATTCCCGAAACGGTGCAGGAGCGTGCCTTTTAACCAGGTCAGCATCTGCCCCATCACGTCACCTCCAGATGCCCATGCGCCAGATGCCATTGTACGGGCAGACGCTGGGCAATCGCGACATCGTGCGTCGCCACCACCAGCGCTGTCTCGCGACCAGCGAGCGAAGCCAATAACACATCGAAGAGATGTTGCGCTGTTGGGTGGTCGAGCTGACCGGTCGGTTCATCCGCGAGGAGCAATTGTGGTCGTCCGACAAACGCCCGCGCGACGGCAACACGTTGCGCCTGCCCACCGGACAATTCTTCCGGCAGTTTCTCGGCAATCCCCGCCAGCTCCAATTC
>DASXVL010000004.1:0-2737 GCA_036504255.1 Armatimonadota bacterium
CGCCAATGTCCGTCGGCGACGTGATCACGTGCACGTCAATATAATCAATCTGCTCCAGTGAGTAACCCTTGGCGCTGGCCGCGATGATCATCTTATGGATCTGCCAGGCCTTGGCCGTCAGGTATTCCGGCCGGCCCATCAGCAGCTTCGTTCCCTGGCGCAGCACCAGCGTCATGCCCCCATTGGCGGGATTGAGGATGATGCGCGCAATCTGAATCGACGTGTCCCGGGCATCGGTGTCCTGCAGGGCGCGCAGACAGGCGAGCACTTTCTCCGCCTCTTTGGCTTTGAAGCGCTTTCCTGGTTTCGCCGTAGCGGGCAGCGCAATCCCCTCCGCGGTCGGCACCGGCGGCGACGGCGCCAGCGACCGGGTAAAGAGCGCGCCGTCGGCATCCAGATACCAGGGCGGACGGCTGTCACCAAGCCGGTACACCGCCTGTCGCTCATGCACGTCGATGAGCAGCGTACCCACCGGGCCGCGGCGCACCGTCGCTTCCCGCACCCGCGGGTGGGCGCGCACGCGCCCGGCGATGGCCCCCAGCGAGGCACGGTAATAATTCATATGCGCCGGCAGTTTGGTCAGCGCGATCACCTCGTCCGGCGTCAGCGTCTCCACGCCGGTCACCTGGAGGCGATAAATCCAGAAGCGCGGCGAGAAACACAGGGCGATCAACCCCTCCACCACCAGGGCAATCAGCAACAGGCCGGCAACCGTCCAGAGCAAGCGGACCTGACGCAGCCGCTTGCGAAACTTGCGCTGTGCCGATTGACGGCGCAAGCGGAGCACTTCCGGATTCATTGATGACGGCTGATGTCTTTCCATTAGGCCAATAAGCCTCTCGCCCGCGATGACTCCCCGAGAGGATCGCCGGCAACAGGCTCCCCGTGTTCATTATCCCTACTACGAATAGCGTACCCAAAATCGGCGAAAATAGAACGTATCAGGAATCCCCCAGGGCAGCGGAAATCAGCAGGTCCAATAATTCGGAAAAGGCGATGCCGTCCGTGCGCGCGGACAACGGCAGCAGGCTGGTATCCGTCATGCCCGGCAGGGTATTCGTTTCCAGCACGGTTACCTCGTCGCCGCAGACGATCATGTCCGTGCGGGAGAGCGCCTGGCAATGCAGCGCCTGGTGGGCGCGCACGGCGTAGTCCGCCGCACTCGTTCGCGCGCCCGCGGTGATGCGCGCCGGACAGATTTCCTCCGTCGCCCCGGGCGTGTATTTCATCTCATAATCATAGAAGCCGCTGCGCGGAATGATCTCGATTTCCGGGAGCGCGCGCGGAGCCGCTGTCCCCAGCACCGGCACGCTGATCTCCACGCCCGCGACGAACTGCTCGACGAGCACTTCGCGATCATAGCGGAAGGCGTCGGCCAGGGCGCCGGCCAGGTCCTCCGCGGCGCGCACGATGGAGATTCCAATGGTCGAACCCTCGTTCATCGGCTTCACCACGCAGGGCACGCCGACTTCCGCCAGCGCGACCTCCGCCGGATTCGCCGACGCGTCGCGGTAGAGCGTGATGCTCGCGGGCGTGGGGATGCCCGCCTGCCGGTACAGCGCCTTCGCGACACCTTTGTGCATGGCCATGGCGCTGCCGAGGACGCCCGAGCCGGTATAGGGAATACTCAGCAGATCGAGCACCCCCTGCATGCGGCCATCTTCACCGCCGGGGCCGTGCAGCGTGAGCACGACGACATCCACTGCGCCGCGCAAGGCGGTGATTTGCGTCACGTCGCCGGTAAAATCGACCGGGATCACCGTATAGCGATCCTGATCGAGACCCTTCACCACGTTGGCGCCGCTGCGCAGGGAGATTTCACGTTCGCTGGAAGTGCCGCCCATCACGACGGCTACACGAAGTTTACTCATGGCTGCTGCGATCATCCGTTCTGCAAATGACGTAATTCGTCTGCAAGAGTTGTTGGCCCGGATTTCAGCGTTGAAACCCGTCGCAACGAAGGCAGTAATCAGCGGGAGCACCTGCCAATCCCTGCCCGGCACTTGTCTTGTCATGTTTCACGTCTCGCCTGTGCTCGACACCTGTCGAGCACAGGCGAGACGTGAAACACGGGAATGTGGGTGCGGGGCGGCGCTGTGCTGGTCACTCGTCGCACGCCACTGTGAGAAAAACAGGATGCCCTCCCGGTCATCTCCGTGACAGGGTTGGCACGGGGGGGGGGCAGGGCGCTTCACAAGGAGCATTCCAGCACTATTATAACGAATTTCTTAGGCCTATAACGGAAAAATCAGGGGTTTTTCGTTTTTTTTGGCTGTCAGCCTTCGGCTGTTGGCAGTCGGCTTTCAGCTTTCGGCTAAAAAGATCTGAAACGCCATCAGCTTATACGAATTGCGTTACGTACTGTCTGCTGATTTATAGAGTGGATTGAGCGGCATGGGGAGGGCGAGCGTACCCGCGAGCTTCGCGGTCTCCAGACCGCGATGTGATACGCGATAGCTCGCGGGTACGCTCACCCTCCCAGTGCTCGGTAGCCAAAGGACACGACATGACAAAACGCAATTCGTAATTACTGCAAAAGATTTATCCGTCCCAGCCATAGCCGACTACCGCTTCCAGAACGTTTCCTGATAGACGGCGGAGCTGCCCTCTAACGTCCAGGCGCCTAACGACAGGGTGCTGGAGGACGTTTGGCCCCAGTAATGCCAGGCATACGCGGACTGGCCAGCGGAGTTGATCAGGCACAGATAATTGTTCTGGTATGTTCGCCAGGTGCCCG
>DASXVL010000005.1:0-8985 GCA_036504255.1 Armatimonadota bacterium
GTCCCAGATTCCTTCGTAAAAACCCCTATATTGTAAAAATACAGGCAAAAATCGCATTTTTACAGATAGGCAAAAGGTATGCCAACTCCTGAGTTGGCGCGCTACGGCTCAGCTATGGCTTCAACTTTTGTTCGCAAACAGATGCACCCTGGTTTTTACGAAGGAATCAGTCCCAGACGCTTTCCTGCCCTGAAGGGGAACGGCGGAACTCACTGCGGCTCGATCCCTTCCAAACTGTGCTCAGGACCCACCGCCTCTGTAGTGTCTCTTAAGTTTCCTTCCAGGCTTGGCAGGGACATTTGGGACGAAAAAATGCCGCGCCAGCGCATGTTAACAAATGCGATGAAAAGAATCTCTCTTTCGTAAAATGTGACGGGTTAGGGCCCTTCTGTGACGGGTTTCACGCTCAAGTACTGAGATTTCCGGTTTTTTTTACTAGCACTACCTCGCGGAGAGTAAAAACCCGGGAAACCCGTCACAACCCGTCACACGCACGAAAACCCGTCACATTTTGCGAATTAATGATTCTTTTTATAGTGTTAGTAAGAGCGCGCCGGTTAAGCCAGAATATAACACGGTTTTGTTTTCGCAGAGCCCCGCTGCCTTCGGCACCCATCGCCCGACCAACGGCAACACGCCCGGCGCAAAAGCGCCGGGCGTGTGCAGGTTCGTGTCGCGTGTTTCGTTACCAGCCGCGATTGGCGAGGCGTTGCTCTTCGGGGATGGCGGACATCTCCAGGCCGCGCATGGGTTCGCCCAGGCCGGCGGAGATCTCGGCGAGCATCTCCGGTTTGTCGTAGTAGGTGGTGGCGTCGACCATGGCCTTGGCGCGGCGCGCCGGGTCGGACGACTTGAAGATGCCGCTGCCGACAAAGACCGCTTCCGCGCCCATCTGGCGCATGAGCGCCGCGTCGGCGGGGATGGCCACGCCGCCGGCGGAGAAGTTCGGCACCGGCAACTGTCCATGTTCGTGCACGTAGAGTACCAGGTCGTAGGGCGCGCCCAGCTCTTTGGCTGCGGTCATCAGCTCTTCCGCGGGCAGGCTCTGCAGGCGGCGGATGTCGCCGAGCACGGTGCGCAGGTGGCGCACCGCCTCGACGATGTTGCCGGAGCCGGCCTCGCCCTTGGTGCGGATCATCGCCGCGCCTTCGCCGATGCGCCGTAATGCCTCGCCGAGGTTGCGGCAGCCGCAGACGAAGGGCACTTTGAAGGCGTGCTTATCAATATGAAAACGGTCATCGGCGGGGGTGAGCACTTCCGACTCATCGACGAAGTCCACGCCCAACGCTTCGAGAATCTGCGCCTCGACAAAGTGGCCGATGCGCGCTTTCGCCATCACAGGGATACTCACCGTGGCGATGATGTCTTTGATCATCTGCGGGTCGGACATACGCGCCACGCCGCCCTGGGCGCGGATATCGGAGGGCACGCGTTCGAGCGCCATCACCGCCACCGCACCGGCATCCTCCGCGATCTTCGCCTGCTCCGCCGTGGTCACGTCCATGATCACGCCCCCACGGAGCATCTCCGCCAGGCCGACCTTACTGCGCCAGGTTGATTTTTCTGCCATCACATTCGCCTCATTTTACCTCTCCCGCATACGCGAGAGAAAAAGTCTCGTCGTATTGTACGAAAATTCTCCCGTTTCGTCCACCACGGCGACGGCAGCGAGCAAAGATGAAGGGCTCGATGTCGAGCTATCTATGGCAATAGTATTAGCGGCTATTTGCAATACGGTTCACATAAGATGTTTCATCCATCCCTCCAGGACTTACATACTCTGGGGCATTTCAGTCCCGGAATGGGATGGCTGAGCGGTTGTCTGCGCTGCGTACAACTGACCACACCGAAAGAAGCCGGTGGAAAAGTAAACGGTGATAACGACAAACAGTCATGTACCTCCGGCAAAGCCGCAGGTACATGACTTATCCGATACATACAGTTGCTTCCGGCCGGGGGTAGCCGGGTTATGGCCCTGTTCCAGTCGGCGTCGCTACGCGCTGCACGGTGAGTGTTTTGTGATCGGTCACCGGCTCTGCCACTCGCAGTGGCGCCATCATGAGCAGTCCGCCAAGCAACGGTATGCAAAATAGTGTCTTGTCCAGCGCAAAAGGTCTCGCCGCATGCGTCATCCTCCGTTCAATGCATCTGGCCGTCGCTGGCCACTTAGGGTGCATGTACTTTCTGTAAGGTTATGTTGCGAACATCTGGTAGAAATTTCATCATCTTCCGCATCGGCTGGGGACAGGCACCTGAGTTGCTGCCGGTTACGCACTTTAACCCAGTGTCCGTTGCCTGTCCCCCGAAAACAGTAACGACATGCGTTCATCACTTATTGCGCGGGCAGCGTGACCGTGCCGGTGAAGCGCTCGATCTGTTCCACCCCCGTCACGGTGAAGAGCTTCAGCCCGGTCGAATCGCCCGCCAGCGCGTAGATCTGCCCGGTCTTCGGGTGCGTATAGACATGGCCCTCGTTAAACTCCACCGAGATCACGTTCTCGTCGAGCTTGGGACCGCGACAGAGATCCGCAAAGAGGCTCCCCACATAGAGGCCGCTGTCTTTATCGTAGACACGGTACTGCCCCATCCAATCGTTGATGAAGAGACACCCTTTCGCCACCCCGGCGAAGCCACCCAGCTTATAGCATTGTCCGGGCTTGGCGAACCCCAGCGCTTTCTCGCCGGTCATCCACAGCCACTCGCCCTGCGGCGATAACCGTCCGATGCGCGCATAGATTCCGGATGCGGCCCAGCCGAGCCCCTTGCCTTTGCCCTCCATGTCGCTCGCCAGATACAGGCTGCCGTCCTGCGGGTCCGTCCACAGGTTCATCTCGCGTCCCCCGGGGTAAATAGCGCCCGGCAGGTCGCGCGGGGCATCATAGGGAAGATTCAGCATCTTGCTGTTCAGGTTCCAGGCGATTTTCGGATCGGCGAGTACGCCCATCGGACGCAAGGGCAAGCGCTCCGCCTTCACCCAGGAATAGATCGGGTTGCTCTGCGCGTCGAGTCCCTGGCAGGGGAGCTTCCACCCATAGAGATAGATGTCCATATTCGGCGCCACATACGGGCGCAACCAGAAGGCCGCCAGCGGCATCTTCGTCGCCGCGCTTGCCGGGGCAGTCCAGTCCACCTCATTTTCCTGCGGCATCCAATCGCCATTTACATCCCGCCAGGCGATAAAGCGGCGGTCGCCGGGCGGGCGGCTCTTCCACTCCTTACTCACCAGGTCGAACGTGGTATCCTGACTCCACACCCCCGTGTTGACGATGCCACTGGGGATCAGATTGTACCCTTCCACGCGATAGAAGCTGCCAAAGGTGCAGAGAAAGGTATTCCCCTGGTAATGCCGGACCTGCCCGCCACTCCTGCCACTGGAGAATTCCTGATACTGTTTAATGCCATTCTTCTTGCGATATTCCACGCCGCCCGCGCCCACACCGAAATAGCCCCACACGGCATCCACGACGAAGGTCTTCTTGGCGTAGTCCACCTTGTAGCGCAGCATATCCTCCGGCCAGTAGCTCTGATAGATATACTCCGGATTCTCTTCGTCGGCGATATCCATTTTGGCGCAACCGCTGGCCAGTGGGCCCACCCATTCATCCGCCCAACGCCCCTTTTTGAAGATCGCCACCCGCTTGGGCGCGCACTCCTCTCCCACGTAGAGGGTGCCGTCCGCCGTCACCGCCGGTCCGGTGGGAAAGAGGAGATTCTCCTTCATCTTCGCCCACTCCCCCGCATAGGGTCGTCCGCCGGCCTTCCCAATGGTCTGCACGAGTTTGCCGGCCGGCGAGAAGACCTTGATCTGCATGGAGGTCGCCTGGTCGGAAATGTAGAGGAGTCCCTTCGTATCCACGCAGAGATCGTACGGCGCTTCCAAGCCGGTGGCGATGACCGTGGCGAGCCTCTTGCCTTGCGCGGAGAGTTTCATCAGTTGCGTGCCGGAAAGCGCATAGAGGTTGCCATCGGGGGCCATCGCCAGCCCGCCCGGCTCCGGGATGCTCACTTCATCGAGCTTCTTGCCGGTGTTTTTGTCCAGCAACAGAATCTTGTTTTCCAGGCGCAGACTGCAATAGAGATACTGCGGCCCGACGGCCAGCCCAAAGAGGTTCGTCGCAAAGCCGGGTGACTTGCGCTTGGACGGCGTGTCATACATCTCCCAATTGCGCGGGCGCTCCGGGATGGTATCCGTCGAGATGCGGCTGACTTCCGCGACAATGCCCGCGTTCTCCTCATACGTCGTGGCATATTCGCCCGTCTCCGCATTCACGCGCCAGATCAGGCTGCGCAAGAGTTTCTTGCCCTTGTTGGCCGGATCATCAATCGTCTGGTAGTTCGCCACGTAGACGTACTTCGCGTCCGCGGCCAACGTCTGGCAGGTGCCCCACCCCCAGTTGGTGTGCGCGCCCCACAGCTTGAATGTGCTCACGCCACCCTGCGGGTCGATCTTCAAGAGCGCCGGGGTGCCTTCTTCCATCGCCCACAGAATATAGAGGTTCTTGCCCGTGTCATCGGCGACGATGTCTTTGACATGGCCCCACACGCCCCCCCAGGCGCCTTTGCTGTCCTCGGTCAGGTAGGGTGGCTTGCCCGCGTTCCCCATCAGCAGTTGATACTGCCAGCCCAGGTTGGCCGAGTGACCTTTGACGGTATACAGGCCGGGAAGCTGCAGCGTGCCCAGGTCATCCTTACCATCCCACTCAATCGTGTTCACGCCGGCTTCCGTGATCTTTTTGCCGCTCTGCAGCGTCCGCAGCAGCCGCCCTTTGGCGTCATAGACGCCGACACTCACCGCGCCCGGCGTCTTCACCGTGTAGGTGATCGGCGCCGACCAGCCAGCCAACGCGCCCAAGCACATGACCGCGAGAACGCACAAAAAAATTCGAGTCTGCATCTCTACCCTCCGTGAAAATCTAGCGATGGAGCCATCCACAGGTTCGGCTTGGGGCAGACCGCAAAATCTCGACATGATCATCGTGGACATCGTGCGGACAAAAGCCAGGACCGTCGATTTCCGCGCTCATCACCAGCATGCACGACCGAGCGACGGAACAAATCATATCGTGACGCCTGATGATGTATCGTTAAATCAATAGTACCGTCTCATAGAGAAGCTGTCAATTGCTCTGCTTGCATGCGTGAGAGAAGACGGTAACATTGGCAGGAAAGGGGGATGCCCTGGGGTCAGCATCTCGGGCATAGCACCGTTCGGAAGACGACCGCAGTCGCGCTCAACCTTCCGATAGTACATCCCCGGAAATGCTCGCGCGGCGCGCCGAGCCTTCCAGAAAAAACACCGCTTCGTAATACGAATGACTATGCCGCCCCATGCCACCCAGAGGATCTTCCACAAAAGGGCGCAGCGCACGCGCACGCGCGCGCCTGTCACGCTCAGCAGTGGCGTCGTGTCGACCAGACGACTACACATACGACGTAAATGACCGAGTGACGTGTGCCGGCGTTCTGGGAAAAGCGGTGAGACCATTATTGCCGAATAGTACAATCACTATTCGCTATTGTCCAACGCCGACTGGTACCAGCATGCTATGCTTACAGCATCTGCTAATGTTCGACGAAGCGCGCCGTTTTACACTATGATGGGAGAACACCATGCTGACACCTGATACGCGCCATATTGCGCATGGCCGGGAAATTCCGACCGAAAGCTATAGCGACCAGCCCTTCATCGTGCAGACCGATGACGGGGCCTGGCTCTGTTGCGTCACCACCGGTCCCGGTCACGAAGGCATCGAAGGGCAGCACGTGCTCACGCTGCGCAGTCTCGACCGTGGCCAGAGCTGGTCGGCCCCGGTGTCCGTCGAACCGGGCGACACGCGCGAGAACTCCTATGCGGTGATGCTGAAAGTACCCTCCGGCCGCATCTACATCTTCTACAACCACAACACGGATAATGTGCGGGAGATCCTGAGCCATGATCGGCAACAGGTCATCACACGCGTGGATAGCCTGGGACATTTCGTCTGCAAGTACAGCGACGATCACGGCAAAAGCTGGTCGGCAGAACGCTTCGATATTCCGTTCCGCCTCTTTCAGTGCGACCGCGAGAACGTCTATGGTGGGACACTCTGCTTCTTCTGGAACGTGGGCAAGCCGTTCGTGCGTGAGGGAAAAGTGTATGTGTCCCTTATCAAGGTGGGCCAAATGGGGCGCGGCTTTTTCGCGAAATCCGAAGGCGTACTGCAGGTCAGCGACAACCTGCTCACGGAACGCGATCCCGCCCGCATCCGCTGGGACACGCTGCCCGACGGTGACATCGGCTTGCGCACGCCACCCGGCGGCGGCCCCATCGCGGAGGAACAGAGCTATTGCCTGCTCAGTGATGGTAGCATCTACTGTGTCTACCGCAGCATCGATGGCTATCCGGTGGAAAGCTACAGCCGGGATGGCGGACACACCTGGTCCCTACCCCGCTATAAGTGCTTTGCCGATGGCCGGCGCATGAAACACCCACGGGCGGCGAACTTCGTCTGGCGCTGCCGGAACGGCCACTACCTCTACTGGTTTCATAACCATGGCGGCCGCTTCATCGGTGAACGCGAAGACGCCCTCGATGTCGCGTATGAAGACCGCAATCCCGTCTGGCTCAGCGCCGGTGTCGAGGTCGAGACGCCCACCGGCCGCGAAATTGCCTGGTCCGAACCGGAGCTCATCCTCTACGACGATGATCCGTATGTGCGCATGAGCTATCCCGACCTGGTGGAAGACGACGGAAACTATTACCTGACGGAAACACAAAAGGACATCGCCCGCGTGCATGAACTCCCCGCTGCCATGTTGGAGGAGATGTGGGCTGTGCTCTCCACATCGCTCGGCCAACAGCCCCGGAGCGCCGTCGCCGCCACTCCGAACGACTGCCTGCTCGCGCTGCCGGCGCACGACGCGGCCATGCCCACCGTCGCGCCAATGCCGCCGCTGCCGCGCTTTCGCGTCCGCAACCACGACGCCCTCGACTATCGCGGCATGGATAGCGGACACGGGTTCGCACTGGAATGTTGGCTGACCCTGCCCGACCTGGCGGCCGACCGGGTGCTATTGGACAACCGCGACGACGCCGGACGCGGCTTCTGCCTGCGCACCAGCACCGGCGGCAGCCTGGAGATCACGCTCAGCGACGGGCAGACGGAGAACCACTGGGCGAGCGATCCCGTCATGCTGGCCGGTCGACGGCAGCACGTCGTGCTCAACATCGATGGCGGGCCGCGCATTATCAGTTTCATTATCGATGGTCGCTTCTGCGATGGTGGTGAGACGCGCCAATTCGGTTGGGGCCGTTTCAGCCCGTACCTGCGCGACGTCAACGGCGCAGCCGACCTCCGAATTGCGCCGCAACTCGACCGGGTGTGCCTCTACGGGCGTGTGCTGCGCACCAGCGAAGCAGTGGCTGCATCGTTAGCGCACCTCCGCAGCACGGAACAGGAGTGTATATCGAAATGACACCATTCACCCGTTCGCTCATCAACCGTAGCATCGCCGAGGCCGCCGCCGCTTTTGCACGTTTCGGCATTACCTTGCCGCCCTGGGCGACCTGGTCGCCGGATGACTGGCTGCGCAAAGGCCCGGAGTGCGACGAAATTCGCGACTGCATGCTCGGTTGGGACGTGACCGATTTCGGCAGCAGCGATTTCCCCAACATCGGGCGCACGCTGCTCACCGTGCGCAACGGTACCACCCGTACACCGGGTTATGCGAAAACGTACGCGCAAAAATACCTATTCGACCCCGACGATCAGCGCGCCCCAGCGCATTTCCACCGCGCCAAGATGGAAGACATCTGCTGCCTGGCCGGTGGCAACATGCTGGTGCAACTGCACGCGGCGGGGCCGGATGATCAACGCAGCGCTATGCCGCTCGTGATCAAAGTAGATGGCATCGCGCGCACCCTGGTCGCCGGTGAAATCGTGCGCCTGCGCCCCGGCCAAAGCATTTGCATCCCGCCACGCACGATCCACCAGTTCTGGGGGGAAGCAGGCACCTGCCCGACCGTCAGCAGCGAAGTGTCCAGCGTCTGCGACGACTGGAGCGACAACGCCTTTCTGTGCGACAATGCGCTCCGTTTCCCGGTCATTATTGAGGACGCGCCGCGCGCGCACTACCTCTGTCATGAATATCCACGCGCGGCCTGTGCGCTCGGATTATCGCGGTAGCGACAGGGCATTGGCCTATCACTACAGCCCTGGGATAGCCGGGCTATGGCCCTGTTCCAGACAGTGCTAAGGACTCCAGGCTAGGCTCATGTCAACAGCACTGTCTGGAACAGGGCCCAAGCCCGGCTATCCCAGCTTTCTCTGAGAGCGCAACCAGCACAGCCGGTGCAGGACTGCACAGCCCAAAGCGTTTCTCTTGCCAGAAGAAGTGGCCATTACCCCGCCCCGTCGCGCCAAGCCGTCTCGAGAAAGCGCAGATAATTATCGTGCAGGCGGGGGGTGACATCGCTTTCATAGGGCCCGGCGGTGGGAGAAAGCATGAAGCGTTTGCCGCGGCATTCGTCCAACACTTCCTGCACCGCCTGCGCCATGGCGTCGGGCGTCAGACGATGAAACTCGTCGTACTGGATATTGCCGATTAAGCCGATGCGGTCGCCCACGATCTCGAACGCCTCGCTGAACGTGCAGTTGCCCACCGGCGGCGCTTCAATGGTGTGCAGCGCATCCGGCGCCATGGTGAGAAAATCCGGGAGAATTTCCTTGATTTGCCCGTGGTAGTGCTGAATGACGTACTTGCCGTACGCATGTACCAGCGCAATCAGCTCCCGTGAATACGGGACGACCCATTGTTGGAAGGTCGCCCGACTGACCAGCGGGGGTGAGGCCAATTCCGATCCCACCATAAAGAAGACCTCCCCCACCCGCTGCTCCAGCAGATACCGGTAGATGATCCGGTACCGCACCATGAGCCGGTCCAGCAAGCGCGTCATCGTGTCATGCATGGTCAGCGACCAGATGGCGTACTCCTCCAGGTTCGATT
>DASXVL010000006.1:0-10579 GCA_036504255.1 Armatimonadota bacterium
GCCATCGCCTGGGGATCGCTGGGCACGGAAGCGCGCATGGCAAGCTTCCAAACGCTGGTGGCGCAGGCCCAGGCGCAGGCAGCCACCGACACCCCCCTCAAACAACAACGCCTGGCGCTGTTCACGCGGGGCGTGTGGGACTACATGGTGGCCGGGCGCAATCTCTACCTGCAGCATACGAGCGCCAGCCAACCGCCCGCTGAACTCTGGGCGAATAAGCTCGTCACCAGCGCCAACGGCGATCCGACCAGTGCGCATATCACCTACGCCGCCGCCGGGCAGGATGCCTATTTTTATACCATGGGTCGGGAACGCGCCACGCGCCCGCTGACGGTGAGCGTGGCCCATGACGCGCAATATCTCTATATCAAGTTCGACGAGCAACTCAACCCCAACACGCTGGTGAACGCGCACGATCTCGCCTCCGGCGATTGCTGGGAACTCTACCTGGCGCGCCGACGCTCCGGGCCGTATCAGCGCCTGGTCTTTGCTCCCCAGGGTGACTTCCTGACGTTTCAATATGGGGTGGAAAACCAGTATTCGCGCCTCGTCCCCGCCCGGGTCGTCTCCGACACCACCTCCACCACGCACTGGACGGTGTCGGTCGCCATCCCGTTACGCCAATTTCTGCTCGACGGCGACCTGAAGACCGGTTGGGTCGTATACATGAATGCGCTGCGCTGTACCGCGAACAAGGAGATCTATGCGCTGCGTGCGGCCCCGCAAGGCTTGCGGGATACCGGCAATCTGATGCCGTTGTGGCTCGACAATTGAGCGCAGGGGAGGAACAGTCGATGCGACGTTATCTCATACCGATGGTGCTGTTGACCGTGTGCTGCTGTGGCCTGGTCCGCGCGCTACCGCCGTATACCTCTACGGTGAGCAAAGTGACCACGGCGAACCTGCGCATGGCCACCGATGATATCCTGCAGCACAAGCCGTTCGAGTTCGAGAATCCGAACAGTTACTATTGGTGGCATGGCCTGTACTGTCCGGAACCCTTTGGCTTGACTGACGCCACCAGCGCCAGCGGACCGGTCGATGATATGTTTGCCATGGGGCAGGATCGCCAGATGAGCTATCGCTGGGACTTGGGGAGTGTCGGTCCCCAAGGGCGGCGCTTGGACAGCATCACCGTCACCTGGGCCATGTTTGATTCGGCCCGAAATAGCATCCACTTGCAGTTTTATGCCCACGACGCCAGCACACGGCAATGGCAGGCGCTCACCAGTCCCATCGTCGTGGCGGCGGAAGGCAACGGCGCGAATGGACACCTCAACGATGGCTACTGGAAGGTGCTCACCATTACCTTCGAGCACGCCGGGGCGGTGACGAATTTCGACGCGCTGCGCATGATCGATTTGAATGGCGCCTACACCACGCGGATTGTGGAAGTGGACGCGTGCACCTATCCGAATAATCGCTAACCCGCTCGTGGTACAAAGATGGAGGTTTCACTATGCGCAATAGCATCTTGCTGCTGGTATTGTTGCTGGCGTTGGCCAGCGGTTACGCCGCGCCAACCTGCACGCTACAGTCATCAATCGATGTCTTCGCGCTCAAATTCTCCACCACCGATGCGTTGCATGGCCGCGCGTTCGTCGTTGAGACGCCGGGCGTCTATGTGTGTTGGAAGCGGGGCGCGACCACGGCGACCACCAGCTTAACCGCTGCGCTTGACGAGAACTCGCCGGTGTTTGACACCTTTATTTTCGGCGCGCCGGAGATCTCGCTCCGTTGGGAGTTGGGCAGCCCCATGCGCCAACTCAATACGATCCATGTCTGGTGGAGCCTGCGTGACCCCGCGCGCAACGCCATCAACGTCAAATTCGCCGCGCGCGATGCCGCCACCCAAGCGTGGCGCGACATCATGACTTACCAGAAGGTAGCCGCGGTGGCAGCGGTGGACAATACCTTTGCGCTGCTGACCATCACTTTTCCGGCAGGCGAAGTCACCAATATCGACGCGCTGCGCCTGATCGATGGCAGCGGGCTGGCGTCCGTGAACAACACGCGTTTTGTGGCGGTGGACGCCGTGGGGGGCGCAATGTGACGCCGTAGAGCAGGCTGGTGATCGCTTCCGGACTGTCCTTTCCGACCGGGGATAGCCGGGCTAGGGCCCTGTTCCAGACAGTGCTGTTGACACGAGGCTGGCCTAAAGTCCTTAGCACGGTCTGGAACAGGAAAGCGTATGGGACTGTCCTCGCGCTTGGTGCCCGTCAGGCGAGGACGCGCCCGCTGCCCGCCGAGTGCCCACGCGGTCTCTGGTGCTCGGTGCTTGGACTGTCCCCTCTGGAGCGCCTCTCGCACAGGGACAGTCCAGCACCGGGCGCGGATGCCCCAGGGCGACTAACCCTGGTCACGGCGTCGGCTCCGCCACCGGGGCGTTATGCGCGAGGACAGTCCCCAAGCGGCCCTATCCTCGGTGTAGCGCGCGCCCGCTGTGGCGCGCCTGTCTTGCCTACCGACCCGTGCCTGCGAGAGCGACGGGGCGTTCTTCTTGTTTCTGCCCTGGGATAGCCGGGCTATGGCCCTGTTCCAGACAGTGCCGTTGACACGAGACTGGCCTGGAGTCCTTAGCACTGTTGCCTCATCGCTTCCACGGGCGCATCCCCATGTGCTGCCGAGGACAACTATTTCGCGCCGGGCATGCGGCTCGCTACGAAGAGGTTGACGGGCAAGAGGATGATGAGGATGGTGATGACGACGGTCTTGAACAGCGGATGCTGGGCGATCGGCGTAGAGCGCATCATGAAGAAGACGAAGAAGAGGTCGATGGCCCAGAGGGCTAATCCGATGGCGAGGGTCCGAGTATTCATGAGCGGCTCATCTCCTTCACGCGATCGGCGGCGCGCTGGCGAATGTGGGCGATGGTGTCATCGGTGACCGCTTTTTCAAAGCTGCGGAACCCGGCGAGCGTGAAGCCGTGCTTTGCCGCCAAGCGTCCGATCTCGCGTACTTTGTCCAGTTCGAGCTCTTTGCCCAGGCTATAAGATTCGTAACGGCCTTCCAGTGCGAGGATCATCGTTTCCGCCATGCAGGCGTAACTGGTGCGCTGGGGAAAGCCGAAATTGAAATGGAAGTCCACCTCGCCGGGCACGGACACCACCCCGCCTTCCAAAATGAGCACGTCGTCGCGTTGCTGCGCCACGCGCACCGAGACGTCGCGCGGGCGCGCCACGTCGCACACCACCGCGCCGGGCTTCAGGTGGCGCGGCTCGATGACGGCGTCCACCGCGGAGGTGACCGTCACGATGATGTCGATCTGCGGCAGCGTCTCCTCTAAATCCGTGGAGACGCGGATGGCCGTCCCGATGGGCAGCTCGTCCGCAATGGCCTGCAGGCGGGCGGTGTCCCGCCCCAATAGGGTCATTTCGCCCACGCCGTCTTCAGCCAGGATGTGCGCGCAGACGCGGCCGATAGAGCCCGTTGCGCCCACCACGGCGACGCGCGCCTGGCGCGGGTCGATGCCCATGAGCGCTGCGCCGCGCCGCGCGCCTTCGATGGCGGTAAAGCAGGTATAGCTGTTGCCGGTAGTGATGGCGATGTCCACGTTGCGGTCCACGGTGATACCGCCGTCGCCGGCGATGGAGGTGTAGGCGCCCAGCCCGACGATTTTTGCGCCTTCCTGCTGCGCCATTTTCGCGGAGGCGATGATCTTATTGGTCACAAACGTCTGGTCGAGTTCCAAAAATTGCCGTGGCGTGAGCGGGCAGCCGACGAACCAGCCTTCCGCCTCGATGCCGATGGCGGAGCGCACACCGGTGATGTGGGAGACGGTTTTGGGGTTCATGCGCTGCGCGATCGCTTCCAGCCAACTCTCGGGCATATAGCGGGCGATGGGGTATTTGCGGGCGATATCTTTACGCACGGAGATCGGATGAATTAAAAAGCCAAAACGTTCCATAACACTTCCTTACGAGGTGGGGCATCACAGGAATCCCTATCGGAATATACACTGTCTGGCTCATTTGAGCAAGCCGTTTCCCTTGTTTCACGCTATAATGTCGGTACTCTACCTGAAGGAGTTTGCTATGTTCGACATGGACCGCTACCGTACCATCTGCCAGAAGATTCGCGGGCAATTCGATCTGAAGGATGCCGCGCGCGAACGCGGGCTGGCGCTCTCGCGCGAGGTGGTGCGCCACAGCGCCAACGCCATTCGCGCCATTCACCGCCGCCAGTTTGCCGAGGCACGCGCCTTGATCGCCACTATCGATGGGCTGGTGCAGGAGATGAATGCCGTGCTGGCGCAGTATCCGGAAGTGAAGTACGCCGGATTCGTGCATGATTCGCAGAAGGAGTTTGCGGAAGCGGCGATCTTTCTTGCGGTGGTCACGGATGAGCCCTTGCCCGACCCCGATGCGCTCCACATCGATTATCCGGCCTACCTGCATGGGGTGGGGGACGCCACCGGCGAGATGCGGCGCTTGATTCTCGACCGCATCCGCGACGGCGCGTCCGCCAGCCGGGAGAACGAAGAGATGCTCAATACCATGGATGAGATTTATTATGAGCTCATCTCCTTTGACTATCCCGCCGCGGTGACCGCGGGATTGCGGCGCATTACCGATGTCTTACGCGGCACGATTGAACGGACACGCGGCGACCTGTCGACCGCGAGCGGACAGCAGCAACTGCAGGCCGCCCTGGCGCTCATGCAGGAGTCGCTGCAGCACCCCCAATAAGCGCGCGTCACGTCCCGCATGCGCTTGGCACTGTGCTGTCCGGCGTACACGGGGGCAATCATTCCATCCGCTGTTCACCTTCTTTCACACGCGTCACGATAGACCTACGATAGCATATGAAAAATTATACAGACCCGCATCGTCGCGGGAGGAGGGGAACTGGGATGAAATTAACCGGTCGTGGGAACGGTAAGAATTCTCTTTCGCCAATTGATCCGGAAGAATTACTGATGAATCTACAGTTGACTACCGGCAAGGCCGCGGAATTTTGTGATATTTCTCGTCGGCAACTCTGTTACTGGACCGATAAAGGCATTGTGGACACGATCGAGGGAGACGGCGTCGAGGATTACGGTGAAGAAGGCGCGCGCCGTGTTTATGATTTTACCGCCTTGCGCCGCGTGTTGTTGATTAAGCAATTACTCGAACAAGGACGGGGTTTGAAACGCGCAACCCGCGAAGTCGAATCATTCCTGCAGCAGGCGCATGACCAGGGCCTGAAGAGCGATGCGGATCGTCGCTCGCGCGAAGAAGCCTTGCATCAACAGACCGAACGACTGGAACATATCGCCGAGCAAGTGCGTACGGCGGTGCAGCGCGGGCGCGTGCACCCCACTGAACTGAAAGATCTGTCGCGGGAAATTCATTTCTTTCTTGAATTGATGGCCTACGAAGAGAGCGCGACACTGCACCTGCAGGAGGATATCACGGCGGCCAATCAATTCCGTTCCATGCTCGATCAACTGACGCTGCATGTGGAGGACACCGTCGGAGAACCCAGTCCGGCGCTCAGACGGGCCGTGCGTTAAGCAGCCATAATGCGTTGATGCCGATCCGGATTCCGGATCGGCATCAACGCATGGGGAAATGAACGAGAGGAATAAAGGCAACGTGTTTACACTTCTGGCGTGGCATCCGGAATTGCCGGGGTGGCTTCGGCTTCGGCTCCGGCTTCGGCGGCCGCAGCTTCCATCTGTGCCAACAGTTCCTTGCGATTCACTTTGATTTCACGCGGAGCTGCAATGCCGAGACGAACCTGCTCGCCGCGAACTTCGAGTACCGTGATTTCGATGCCCCCATCGATCACAATGCTCTGCCCGGTCTTTCGTGTGAGTACTAACATAACCGTACATCCTTTCTAGCTGGCTCATGCCGATCCGCGCATGTCCGGTAGGCCAAGGCGGGAGACGACAGAAGAGCTCCCCGGCAGACCGACGATCAGCCTTCCTCGCAACGAAAGTGCGAAAGGTTTGGCGTTTCTTCCATTACAGATCGTTGTTACATTTCGGCGTCCGTGTAAACAAACCTTCCCACTCATTCATGTATTTAATCGTAAATAAAAAAAAACCTCTTGTCCAGGTAGCGAGCCATGACTCCCTGCTGATATTTAAAGCGTTATCCGTAGGTTACGGTGTGTGAAGAGCCGTACAAAAAGTTGAAATTCTGCGGGGGCAGGAGATCAATCACCCAAAGCCGAATTAGCGATTGGCACCATGCCAGGCGCACAGCGGGCGTAGGCGATGCTGGTGTACAACGATGATGGCAGAGGCGCAATGATGACCACAGCAGGTGTTGGAATCGTAATGGGCAGTGATTCCGATTTATCGATTATGCGTGAAGCGGCGGACGCGTTGCAGGAACTGGGTATCCCCTATGAAATCCATGTCATGAGCGCGCACCGCACCCCGGATGAGGCGGCGGAGTTTTCGCGGGGGGCGCGCGCGCGCGGCATGCGCGTGGTGATCGCCGGCGCCGGCGGGGCAGCGCACCTTCCCGGTGTGCTGGCGGCGTACACGACGTTGCCCGTGATCGGCGTGCCCATTTCCAGCGCTAGCGGTACGTTGGGCGGACTGGATGCGCTGCTGGCCATCGTGCAGATGCCGAAGGGGATTCCCGTGGCCACGGTGGCCATTAACGGTGCGCGGAATGCCGGCTTGTTGGCCGCACAGATCCTGGCGACGAGCGATGACGCGTTAGCCATGCGGCTGACTGCGCAGCGAGAGCAGATGGCGGAGGGAGTCCGCGCAAAGGACCGCGCGCTGCAGCCTGGGTGAAGAGAAGAAATGATCGGTTTTGGGAGCGGGCAGCCTGTTTGGTATACACAGGCTGCCCGCTGCTTTTTTGTAGGGCCGGTCAGGGGCGCAAGGTGACGCCAAGGCCGAGACGACCATGGTTGAAGGCATCATACCAGGCGGTGGTCAGCCACCAGCCTTCGCCCAACATCTTAAGGCGGTAGTCGACGATACCGTTGGCACGCAAGCGGCCGGGATCGAAAATTTCACCGGAGAGACGCAGGTTGGGGTTCGGTTGATAGTCGGCGCCTAACCCGAAACTCGACTGAATGATGCCAAAGCGGAACCAGGCATCCTGCTGCAGGCGCTTGCCGAACTGCACATTCATCTGCGTATCTTTGCCGATATCCGTCACGCCGAGGCGGAGCATGCTTGATGCGCCGCTTATGTTGACGTTCAGGTCCGAGCGCGTCGTCGAATCACTTTGCGGCTGATACATCAGCCGTGCTTCCGGCTCGATGTTCAACGCGGTAAAGATGGACGCGGCTTGCGACACGCGCTGCGCCAGGCCGCTGAGGCCCTGGCTGGCTGCGCGCAGATTATTGGAAATGGCCAGCACATTGGCGGCGGTCGCCGGCGCGACATCCCGGATGGGTTTGGTGATGCCCGGGAGATCGCCGGTCGCTGTCTGCAGATTCGTGGAGATGGCCGGGAGCCCGGCGGCAGCGATTTTGGCCTGGTTCATGGTGTCTTCGAGCGCGGCGCTGGCGACTTTGAGGTGCGCCGAGGTATCACGCAAGTTGCCGAGCAATTCTTTGTCATTCAGCAGGCGGTCGGCAGAGATGGTGATGGTGTCCAAACGCTTGGTGAGGCTGGCCACGTTTTGCGACGCGAGCTCCAAATTGCTCATGAATTGCGAGCCTTGCAGGCCGCCAGTGAGTTTTTCACTCACCATGCGCACGTCATGCGCCACGCTCTGCAGATCGCTGACAATCGCATCGACTGAGCGCTCATTGCGCAGCGCCATATGACTCAACGTGGTGGCGAATTGCGCGGAGGCCGCGGTGGTGCGCTGCAGGTTGGCGATGGCGGATTTCAGATTTTGCTGGGTGCGTTTGTCGCCGAGCAGACTATTGATGGAATCTGCCGTCGAGGTGAGCTTGGTGACGACCGTATTGGCGTTGTTAATCAAATCATTCAGATCGGCGGTCGTTAAGCCATCCACCAGGTCACCAGCGCTGACTAAATGCCCATCTCTATTGGTTGGATCAATTTCCACATAGCGCTCCCCGACTAAACCGCCAATGCCGATGGTATAGGCATAGCCGGCGTAGAGGCGCACGCCGCGCAGCACGCGCACCGTCACCAGCGCCACATTCGTACGCGGGTCCAAGCTAATGGAATTCACCTGGCCCACTTTGACGCCGGCGACGCGGACATCCGCGCCAGTCTGGATGCCCTGCGCTTGCGAGAAGCGGATGGTAAAGATGTAGGCGTTCCGATCCTGTCCCCACCGCGTCAGCGTCGCAATGAGCAGTACCAGCAGTACTAACCCGGTGAAGAACATGATCCCGACTCGGAGTTCATTTGATATGTGCATATGATGTATCCATGATGGGTGGGCGTCTTACAATGCCCGGTCGTTCGCTCGCCGTATTACACGACCTGGATCGGTCCTTCTGTATTGCCTTCCATGAACTGGCGCACGATCGGATCGGCGCTCGTACGAAAATCATCCGTCGTGCCGATGGCCTGCACATGACCATTATAAAGCAACGCCATACGATCCGCCATACGCAGCACACTGCGCACGTCGTGGGAAACAACAATTTCACCCACGCCCAATTCGTCACGCAGGCGGAGAATGAGTTCATCAATAGTGGCGGCGATGATGGGATCCAGACCGCTGGTCGGTTCGTCGTACATCAGCACATGCGGATTGCTCACCAGGGTACGCGCGATACCGACGCGTTTTTGCATGCCGCCCGACAATTCGGCAGGGTAGAGGTCTTCCGTGCCGGACATGCCGACTAAACGCAGCTTTTCCGTGACGATGGGCAAGATCTCGGCATCGGGGAGGTTGGTGCCTTCATACAGGCGGAACCCCACGTTTTCACGTACGGTTAACGAATCAAAGAGTGCCCCATACTGAAAGACCAGACCAACCTGTTCGCGCATGACATTCAGCGCGCTCTCGTTCATGGTGGTGATCTCATCGCCCAGCACGCGGATCGAGCCGGAGATGGGACGGATTAACCCGGTAATCAGACGGAGCAGCGTCGTTTTCCCGGTGCCGGATAACCCCATCACCGCGAAAACCTCGCGCTCGTAGATGTCGAGGTCGATATCCTCCAGGATGGTGCGACCCCCGACTGCGTAGGTCAGACCTCTGATTTGGACTACCGGTTGTCGCTCTGCCATTGCCGTGTTCGCCTGACCTCTACCAAAGTGGGATAGCACATTATACTTTGTAAGATATTCGGCTCGTGCGGCAAGGTCCCCTTCTTTGCGCCTGTGCAAAAGGCAAAAGGAACCGCTAGACTTGTGGAGGATAGTCGGCAGGCACGCGGTCCGCGCCGCCGTGCGCGCGCATCATGTCCGCCACGCGCGTTGCCAGGATGTGGCTGATTTCGGCCAGCGCCGCGCGGTCGGCGTGTTTTCCGGCGAGATGGTCCACGCTGATCGGTTCGCCGACGATGATTTTTACCCGCGCAAATTTGACGCCGCCTTCACGGGGCATGAAGTGGTCGGCGTCGATGATGGCGATGGGCACGATGGGTACGCCGGCACGGAGCGCGATCATGGAGACCCCGAGTTCCGGCGGCATCAGTTTGCCGTCACGACTACGTCCCCCCTCGAAAAAGATGGTGACCGCATGGCCCGCCGTCAGCAGCTGGTGTGCCTGACGCAACGCCTGGCGGTCAGCGACGCCACGTTTTACCGGAAAGGCATGCACGCGCCGAATCATCGGGCCCAGTACTGGTATTTGAAACAATTCGGATTTCGCCATAAACCAGACCGGACGCGGCGAGGCCACGCCGACCAACGGCGGATCAGCGTAGCTGCTGTGGTTGGGGGAGAGAATGACGCCACCTTGCCGGGGAATGTTTTCGCGACCGATGACCTGTGTGCGTCCAATGAGTTTGGCCGCGAGCCAACTCAGACCTTTTCCGATGTGATAGAGCATAGTGTTATTATATCCTGATGGGTCATGCGTCACGCGTGGCAGTTGCGTCGGAGTGCAGCCCTTCTCCCGGGGGAGAAGGGCGCGCCTTGGTGAAAATTGCTCGCAATTGGTATTAGAACAGTCCCGGCATGCCGCCCATTCCAGGCAAGTTGAGACCGCCGGTGACTTCCGCCATGCGGGATTCGCGGCGTGTCTGCGCCTGGCTTAGCGCCTCATTGACCGCGGCGGTCACCAGGTCTTGCAACATTTCGACGTCTTCGGGATCGACCACTTCCGGCTTGATGCGCACGGCGCGCAATTCGCCCATGCCATCGGCAATCGCGGTGACCATGCCGCCGCCCGCCGTCGCCTCGATGCGCTCTTCGCCTAATTCGGCCTGGATGCGCTCCATTTTGCGCTGCATCTCATCCATCTGCTTTTTGAGCATTTTGCCCAGGTTGCCGGACATGCCGCCGCCAAATCCCATGGTTGCTTTCCTCCGTCACGCGGTTTTTCACGCGAAGATCTCCCTGAAGGATACGAAAAAAACCGTTCGCGCGCAAGAGCCAGCCGGATTGTGGCGCGTTGCGTAAAGGCAGAAAGCGGGATGTCTTCGCGGAGGCGGTGGCGATGGTAGCCCAGCCTGGAGTCCTTAGCACGGTGTGGAAGGGTTCGAGCGCAGCGAGTCCCGCCGTTCCCAAACCGCGGGAGAG
>DASXVL010000007.1:0-2800 GCA_036504255.1 Armatimonadota bacterium
AGCGTTCCCAAATTGGCACCCGGCTCCCTTACGCCGCACGGATACGGTGGCACCACAGGCGCGCCACAGCGGGCGCGCGCTACGGGCACCAAACGAAGGTACGACGTGACAGCCCGCGACATCGCGCTCATTGCCCCGCCCGCGCATCCTTCATCGCCTTCACCAACTCGCGGCACGCGGTGCGCATATTTTTCGCGCGCGTCACCGCCGAGATGACGGCGATGCCGTCCGCGCCCGCGGCGACGAGCTCCGGGATATGCGCCCCGGTCACGCCGCCGATGGCGACGATGGGCAAGCCCACCGCCGCGCGAATCTCCGCCACGCGCTGCGGCCCCACCGCGTCGCCCGCGTCCACTTTGCTCGCCGTGCCGTAGATGCAGCCCACGCCGATATACGACGCGCCCTCCGCCTCCGCCTCGATCGCCTCGTCCACCGTGCCCGCGGACGCGCCGATGATGGCCGTCGGCCCCAGGATGCGCCGCGCCACGCTCACCGGCAGGTCGTCCGGCCCCAGGTGCACGCCGTCAGCGCGCACCGCCAGCGCCAGGTCGATGCGGTCGTTGATAACGAGCACCTTGCCCTGTTCACGCGCCAAGGCCGCCAACTGCTGCGCCCAGAGGAAGAGTTCGCGTGACGTGACATCCTTGTGCCGATATTGCACCACGCCCGCGCCCCCGGCAAAGGCCGCCGTCGCGATGTCGAGCGGGGAACGGTCCGGCTGTGTTTCGGTGATGACATACACGGAGAGGTCGAGTAGCGCGGCGCGGATATCCAGCGAACGTTGCATAGTGTCGTCTTTCATTAATGTTGTTTCCAGCCGGGTAAGCGTCAGGGACTGTCCTCGCACTTGGCGCCCGGCAGGTCAGGACGCGCCCGGTGCTCGCCGAGTGCCCACGTTGTCTCTGGCGCCCGGTGCTGGACTGTCCCCGGTGGAGCGCCGCTCTCATGGGGACAGTCCAGCACCGGCCCTCTCCTCGGTGTAGCGCGCGCCCGCTGTGGCGCGCTTGTTTCGCCTGCCGACCCGTGCCTGCGAGAGCGCCTAAGCGTTCCCAACTTGGCACCCGGCTCCCTTTCGCCGCACGGATACGGTCGCACCACAGGCGCGCCACAGCGGGCGCGCGCTACAAACGCTCAATCGCAGCTAGGTACAATGTGACGCCCCACTACAGCTATACGCCTGACGCTGACAAATGCAACAAGGCAGAGTGCTTGGCAACGCACAATCCGTATAGAAAGTACATGCACCCTCCGGGGGGCAGCAGCAGGGGAGCGGTGCGCGCCTGGCGAATTGTTTTCTTTAACCATTTCCGCGTTACATTGAGGTCTCGTATGACACAACCAGATTATTATGCGTTTCTTGGCGTCGCGCGCGATGCGAGCGCCGAACAGATTAATAAAGCATTCCGCGAACGCGCGCTGGTGCTGCACCCGGACAAAAATAAGACGGACCCTGACGCCGCAAAGAAATTTAAATATTTGACCCAGGCCTACCAGGTGCTGACGGATCCGCCGCGGCGGACAAAATATGACGCCACGTTGCCGCCGCCGCCAACCGAACCCCAGGTGATCACTGGCCCGGCGCCATTGTGGCAGGCGGCGGAGAAGCTCTTTTTAGAGCAGTCCGCGCGCTATACGCCCGCCGTTGACGCCATGCGCGTCAGCCATCCGTTAACGATTGAGAATGATAACCTGCTTATCGTCGGCATCGATCCGGTACGCTCCAGTTTGACCGGTTACCTGGATACCGGGGTCACCCACAACCATGTACGGAAAATTCTCACGGAACTCTATGGCCGACCCTTAGATTTTCGCATCATCAAAGGGACGACCCTGGAAGAATGGGAAACGCTGAAAAATGCGGAGGAGCGCTTGCGCTCGCGCCGTGCCGGTGGGCGTTCCGCGATCACGACGCCGCCGGCGGGCGATACCTCCGGTGGGGGCAACGACAGTGCCCTGTGGGATGAACTCATGGAATCATTGTCGCGGCAATGGTCCGCCGTCGAAACGCGCGGCCTGCCACAGGCACGCGCGCGCTATATTGTCGAGCAGTTGCCTTCCCTGGCGCGCACGGAAGATCAGGCACGCGCGGCAGGCGCTGCGGATGACACGCTACAGCGCAATCTCGCACGAGCACTGGAACGCCTCGCCAGTTTGAGCGGTATGGAGAGCGCCGTGGTTGCGCTCGAATACCTGCGCTATCGGGCACGGATGTTAGGGGGAATATGATGAGTCAAGCAGTGGAGTTATTGCAGAGTGGCCCGCAATTAATTATGAGCTTACCGGCGAATGATCCGGAGCTGGCGCGTGCGGCCATGCAGGGGGGCGCCGATATCCTGAAGGTGCATCTGCGCGTGCACCATGCGGCCAGCGGCACGCGTTTTGGCACGCTTGATGAAGAACGCCAGCGCTTGACGGAGATCCTGGAACTCTTTCCCGGCCCGGTGGGTATCGTCGCCGGGGCGGAAGAACCGGCCACCTCGCGGGAAATGAACGAATTGCGCGAAATGGGCTTCGACTTCTTTGACCTCTACGCGTCGCAGATGCCCGCTTGGATGTGGCATGTGGGCGGCATGGGGAAAGTCGTGGCGCTGGAGAGTGGGCAGTATAGCGTGCATCAGGCGATCGCTTTAGAAAACCTGGGCGTCGACGTGATTGAAGCGGCGATCATTCCGCACGAGGGGTATGGGAAACCGTTAACAGTGGCCGACCTGGCGGCGTATCGCGATTTGCATGATACGGTCGATGTCCCGATCATCGTGCCGACCCAGCGCAACATCCGCCCGGAAGAAGCGTCGCTCAT
>DASXVL010000008.1:0-4022 GCA_036504255.1 Armatimonadota bacterium
GCGAGGTATATAGTACGGTTTTCTCGCCTCCGTGTCAAGAGGGCGGGGAAAGTAATTTCCGCACCGCCTCGGCACATCGCCCGGTCACCCAGGCAACGACGCGAAGTATATAACACCAGCACATCCCTGTCAAGGGCTTGCGACAGATTCTTTCGCTTAGCTGTCTTTGTCACATAGTTCGTACACCTTTCCTCCGCTCGTTGGCAGTTGGCAACTCTGCCCTCTTCTGGTAGCATGGGGGTGTTATGCTTTTACGCGCGTTCCTTATATGGGGATGTGGTCTCTGGTTAGTGGCCGGGCTGGAATCCGCGCTGGGCAGCGGTTTTCCCGGACCATTGCTGCTCTTAGCAATTGCGGCGGGCTTATCCGCCGGTCGCATTCCCGGCCTATCCATCGGCATCGCGATCGGCTTTTGTAGCGCCGCCATCAGTGGGCTGCCGCTGCTCCCTTTAGTCTGCATTGGCGTGTTCACCGGCCTATTGGCCAGTTATGTACACCGGTTTTGCTCCCCGCGTCATCTGGTGGTCGCCGCGTGTTGTGCTCTCCTCTTCACATTCGCCGCCGGACTGTGCGTTTCGCTGATTGTCCACACGCCGTTAGCCCAGGCGCTGCTGCCTCTGTGCTGGCGCAGCTTAAGCAATGCCTTGTGGATGGTCCCGATTTATGGTATCGTATTAGTGTTCTCATCACGCAAGTCTAGCGTGATGCAAACATGGGAATATAGCTAGCGTTCGACGTTGCCGTCGCGAACAGAATGAGGAATTGTTGTGAGCCGTTTTCACGTTGTGAAATATCCAGATCCGGTGTTGCGCAAGAAAGCTGCGCCGGTTGAAAAGATTTCGCCCGAGATCCTTGCGTTTCTCGACGAAATGGGCGAGTTGATGTATGACTCAAACGGCGTCGGTCTGGCAGCTCCCCAGGTCGGCATCTCGCTGCGCATCATTGTGGTTGACGTTGGCGAGAAGCTCCACTACCTTATTAACCCCGTTATCGTGGCGCGTGAGGGCGAGCAGACCGGCATCGAGGGTTGCTTGAGCTTTCCCGGCTTGCATGGCGAGGTCACCCGGGCGCAACGTGTCGAGATTCGTGCCATCAATCGCCGTGGGAAAAAGATCTCGTTATCCGGCGAAGGGATGTGGGCGCGCGCCATGCAGCATGAAATCGACCATCTCGATGGCATACTGTTCGTCGACCATGTCCTGCCCGAAACGTTGCACTGGGTCGCTGATGCTCCGGACGCCGCAGGCGAGTACCTGGAACGGCCGACGTCGCTGGATGAGGCGCTACAGGTTTTTGAACGCCAACACGTGTTGACTGTCCGCTAGCAGCCCGCGGATAAAGGCGGTTGCCGTCTCGCGCAGAGATTTGTGCACGGACGCTACGTCGTCCGTGCCCTTTTTGCCACAAAATCGCCCGCAGTCCAAGAGGATTGCTTTCTCTCGGGACGAAATTAATACCTTTGGATGGGCCGTGGCGCGCAAAGCGCCCCTCAATCCAGGCAGGACAGAGCGCAATCCGTGAAAATTCTTTATTTCGGTACCAGTACATTCGCCATCCCTCCGCTCCAAGCTCTGCTTGAGCATGGCGACGTCGTGGTCGCCGTTGTCACGCAACCGGACCTGCCTGCGGGACGCGGCAGACAGCTCTCTCCCTCGCCGGTGAAGGCGTTTGCGCTTACACACGATTTGCCGGTGCTGCAGCCCGAATCCTGTCGCCACCCCGACTTTTTCGCGCAAGCGCATGCGTTAGCGCCTGACCTGATCGTGGTGGCCGCGTATGGCCAGTTTTTACCCGATGAGCTCTTAGAACTTCCACCCTTGGGCTCGGTGAATCTGCACGGCTCACTGCTCCCACGTTATCGCGGCGCCGCACCCATTCAGCGTGCGCTGTGGGAGGGTGAAACGACCACCGGTGTCTGTCTCATGTGGATGGCGCGCGCCATGGATGCCGGCGACATCATTGCCTGTGCCGATGAGCCCATCGCGGCGAGCGACACGGCAGGCACGCTTAGCGAGCGTTTGTCACTGAAGGCCGCGGCCCTGCTGCTCGCATGGTTGTCCGCTCTCGCGTCTGGGTCCGCGCCGCGACAGCCGCAAGATCCTTCCCTGGTCACCTTCGCCCCCCCCATTCGTAAAGAAGAGCGTGTCATCGATTGGACACGCCCGGCGGAGGTCATCTGGCGGCAAATTCGCGCGTTGGCGCCCACCCCGGCGGCGGTCACCACCTTCCGTGGCAGCAGCGTCAAGCTCTTCGCATCTCAGCCGCTTGCCACGATCTCTACGCGAGAAGAAGGAGAACCGGGGGGAATCGTTGAATCTAATCCTAAATTGGGGTTATACGTCGCCACTGGAGCAGGGGACATTGAGATCCTCTCCCTTCAGCCTGCGGGTAAACGCCCGATGTCGGGTGCAGATTTTTTGCGGGGATACCACATTACTGCCGGAGAACGCTTTACATCGTAGCGACCGCCAGATTGGTTTCTGCTGGGGAGGCTAGCCTTGTCTGATACACAGATTGTGATGGCTCAACTATTCCAACAGGGAAAAGTCGCACGCGTCAACGGCGACTATGACCAGGCAGTCGCTCTCTTCAAGCGCATGCTTGAAGAGGAGCCCAATTGCGCTGAGGCGCATATGGAACTCGGGTTATCCTACTGCTTTTCCGGCCTCTTCGATGAGTCTATTCAAGAATTGGAACTTGCCGCCGGCCTCAAACCGACCGATCCGGAAATCCGTCTCCACCTGGCAAAAACCTACACGATGCTTGGCATGTACCCGGAGGGTGCGGCGGCCTTCCAAGCCGTGATTGCGCTCTCCACGGCCGGAGATCGCTTCCATGAGGAAGCGTGCAAACAGCTCTCCTATTTTCAGGGTATGCTCTAATCGGTTGCTCGTAGACGCCGCCTCGCTTAGCTGTCCAAACAATTAACTGCCATTCCAACGTTATTTTTTTGCAATTCGCCGACCATCCTAGTTGCCAATGGTGACGTAACTTGCTATGCTAACAAACAAGTTTGCCCTTAACGAGCGTAACGGGCGAAGACACAGCACCCGCTGTTATTGGAGGAGATAACCACTATGGCTGTTGATCTGCAAGCGTTGGCCGACAACATCATCAAAGGGAAGAAAAACCCTGCGGTCGAGCTGACCAAACAGGCGATTGACGAAGGCGTCCATCCGCAGAATATTATCACCGACGGATTGATTGCCGGGATGGCGGTCGTCGGCGAGAAGTTCAAGAAGAACGAATTCTATGTACCTGAAGTCTTGATCGCCGCCCGCGCGATGAAGGAATGCATGGCCTTGCTGAAGCCGCTGCTCGCCGAGAATGACGTGCAGCCGGTCGGTACCGTCGTCATCGGCACCGTCAAAGGTGACCTGCACGACATCGGCAAGAACTTGGTGTCCATGATGCTGCAGGGTAATGGCTTTGATGTCATCGACCTCGGCGTGGATGTCACCCCGGAGAAATTCATCGACGCGGCCAAAGAGCACAAGGCGAATCTCATTGCGCTCTCCGCGCTGTTAACCACCACCATGCCGGCCATGCAGCAGACCGTCGCTGCCCTGGAAGCCGCCGGTGCGCGCTCATCCTTTAAAGTTATGATTGGCGGCGCGCCCGTCACCCAGAAGTTCTCCGATGAAATCGGCGCCGATGGGTATTCCCCGGATGCGGCCAGTGCCGTTGACCTGGCGAAAACTCTCATGGGCATCGTGGCCTAATACCCAAAGCCTGTTGCCGTTTCCTCAAAGGCCCTCGTCGGATTCCGACGAGGGCCTTTGTTATAGTTACCCAGGCTCGCACCAGCCCGACACCGTCCAATGCCCTTAGCGCTGGCTTACCGCCGCATCGTGTCGGTTGCTGCACTTTTTCCCGTCCATCAATCCCCTGATAGCGCCACGGTCCCGGGAGATGACTCCCGGGACCGTGGCGCTATCAGCATATGTGAGGCACAGCGTTATTCGAGAATCATCACCTGCACGGTCCGTCGACCCCAACGCAAGGCTTCACTGCGCGAGTCA
>DASXVL010000009.1:0-3603 GCA_036504255.1 Armatimonadota bacterium
CGGCCTGCAGGAGAGCGGGTCTCGCTGCGGCTCGAACCCTTCCAAACTGTGCTGGAGCCCCACCGCCTCTGCAAATAGTTTCCGGTTCTCTTCCCTTGTGCACCCACGCACGCGGGTATCCCCCTGCTTGCCGTGCGTGAACGATGACAGCACACGCATAGCGAAGCATGATGACTCCCGCAACTATCAAACCCTGGAGTAATCACCATGTATGCCGACAAGGCGTAGGTCATTGAGACCGCACTACCATCGTCTCCGGTGATCAATCCTGGCGTTGATACAGGGACCACATTGACAGGGCCGCTCATCAGTCGATAGTATTGGCATAGGGGATAACTAAAACGATGACATCAGCGTTTATCCAGCAGGTTGCCGTCAGCATATGGCGCAACGGGGCACGTTGGCTGCTGCTCTGTATGGCCTGCGGGTTCTTTTTCGAGTCTCTCCCCGGCAATTGTGCGGGCCTCACGCTCACATTACAGTCTGCAACAACAGCATACCTTGTCGATGAACCGCTGCTGCTCACGGCCACCGTACGGAACGACAGCGATAACGACATCCAGGTACCACTGTTATTAGATCCCATGTATGGTCTCTGCAGACTCTATCTCGTTGAGCCGGGCGGCAAACCTACACCATGCGCGCCGATAGGGCACGCGGATTTCATGCTACCGAAGTCCGGCATCATCCTGGGGCCAGGCGAAGCATACAGTCTACATTACTGTTTGGCGCAAAATGGGGAGAAGGCTGGCAACAGTCTGTTGGCGAAACCCGGAAAATATACGCTCTTCGCCCAGTACAATCTGACAAAAGATTTCCCCGGTGGCGCCGTGGCGTTGCGTTCGGCCGATGTGTCATTACTCGTTACCACGCCGACGGGGATGGAAAAACAGGCACATGATCTGTTAATTGCCGGAGCGGATGGCACGCCTTGGGGATACCCGCCAGCGGGCACACAACGACATGCCCGTACGACCCGGTATGCCAAACTGGTACAACAATTTCCGAGCAGCCGTTATGCGTGCTATGCGCTTTCGGAATACGCAAGCGATCTCACAGGGAACGCCCTCCCCGGACAGCCCGGCACACCGCAGGAGAAGATCGCCTACCTCAACGAAGCAATACAGCAGTTGCGTGACCTCACAGCATTGGCAAAGAATACTGCATTTGAAGCGGAAGCCTTGCTGCAATACGGTCGAGCGCTTGCCCGTATTGGTGATTCAGAGCACGCGTCAAAGGCCTTTGCCGCGGCATTACTGTCCCCGATGACTTCCACTTACGAGCGATTCGATGCGCTCGTCAGGATCAGGTTACTGGAAGCGGGATTATATCGCGATAACAACAAGAAAAACGACGGTGAGCATTATCCCCTGGCAGAATGCCAATTCCCCTTACTCCCCAGTGCGCGTGCGTTCGGATTTACCGTCGAGTGGAATGAGCACACACGGACGGCAACGGTCGCCAGCAGGCGGATGAAGGCCGTCCTTGTGGTCGGTTCCGGCACGGTTACGGTGAATGGCCAACAATACCGAGAAGCTCTCTCAAGTCTATCCGATACCGGCGATGTCTCTGTGACAGTCCGAACACTCGGTTATATGCTCATCGCGCATTACGGCGAACCCTTGAACTACCTGGTTCGACCGCAACTATAAAAACAGCGTCGAGCATTTTACCAACAACAACGCCTGGCCTCTTCGGAAGCAAACGTTCCGTGAAGGCCAGGCGTTGTATTGCGGTAGATTCCGTAAGGCTTACTTCATATCCGTGCGGAACGGGACAGCGGGCAGGCCCGCGCCGTTGTAGAGATTACGCTCAGGATTATTCGCCCACGCGTAGCGCACCGCCACGGGGTGCGTGATGCCGTCCGCCGAAAGGATGACCTTGTTGCCGTCAATCTTTGCCTGCGCCCAGACAAATTTCTTGTCGGCGCCGCAGATGGCGAAGCCAGTGAGGGTGTCGCCTTTGGCGACCAGCCCGCCATCGGTGTGCTGGAAGGTGACTTCGACCGTGCTCTTTTTCACCTTCATCGCCTTAAAAAGTGGCCCGGAAGCGGCGATTTTCTGCCCGTAGGCGATGGCGCGCGCGGCGAGACAGAGGCGCAGGCCGACATCTTGCTTATTCTTCGGATGGATATCATCCTTATCGCCGATGTCGATGGTGATCGCCTGGCCCACCTTCGGCAGCGCGGTAGTGGTGAGCGTCTGCGCTTCACGCAGTTCCGCCCATTGGCTCTCGCTCGGTGTCGCCACGCGCGCCATGTAGTTGGCGAGCGAGACGATCAGGAAGGGGAAATCCCCTTCGTTCCAGCGTGTGCGCCAATCGGTAATCATGGTGGGCAGTAAGGTCTGATACTGCACGGCGCGACTGGCGTTCGACTCACCCTGATACCAAATCGCCCCTTGGATGGCATACGGAATCAGCGGATGAATCATGGCATTGTAGAGTTTGCTGGGCACATTCGGGTTGATCGGATTCGGCGGGATATTTGGCAGAATCAACTCGGCGAAAGCGCGCCAGTCACCGGACAACGCGATGTGGGTCTTATCGGAACCATCGGCAAGTTCAGCATACAAGGAATCCGCCGAGGCGCCCCACAGGCCACCTTGTCCCGAGGCATTGAAGACACGGATGGCGATCACGTTCGCGCCGGCTTTCACCAAATTTCCCGGCACGTGATATTCGCGCGGCACGCTCCAAAAGCTGACATCCCCGGTACGCATGTTGCCCTTGCCGCCGACGAGCACGCCATTGAACCAGGCATTATCGACTTCATCGATCGGGCCAGGGCGCAGGATAATCTCCTTACCCGCCCACGCAGCCGGTAGCTGAATCGTCTTGCGGAACCAGACGATGCCGTCGACGTTGGGCAGACCCAGCGCTTTGTAATCGCCCGGGAGTTTCATGGTCTTCCAGGCGCTGTCGTCGAAGCCCGTCGCCGCAAGCTTCCCTGCGCCGGTCAGATCATCTTCCATGGTATACATCGTTTGCACGGCTTGTTGCCGTTTGGCGACGCCTTCCTTATACAGCGCCGGATAGTTCGCTGCCGCCTGTCGTTGTGCCGCTTCGTCCTCGTGACTCAGTCCATCGAGCGCCGTGTTGAACTCCGGCAATTTCGCCCGTAGCGCGGACTCGCTGGTCCACGCCTCGGCGATGGTGCCGCCCCAGGAGGTATTGATGAGACCGACGGGCACCTGTAGCTGCTCGTGCAGGTCGCGACCGAAATAATAGCCCACGGCAGAGAAGCCGGGCACCGTTTGCGGTGAACAGACGGCCCAGCCTCCGCCGCAATCTTCTTGCGGTGTCGCGGACGTTACGGTCGGCACCCAGAACAGGCGCATCTGCGGATACTTCGCGTTGGCGATCTCCTGCGTAGCGTTGCCCATGGAAGCGACTGAGACCTGCATATTGGATTGCCCGGAACAGATCCACACTTCACCCAGCAGCACGTCCTTGAACGCCAGCGTATTCTTCCCGGTGACGGTCAGCGTTTGCCCGGTCTGCCCCGTCTCAGCTTTCATCGCCTTCAGGTAGACCATCCACTTACCGGCGGCGTCGGCCACCGTCGTTTTCGTCTGCCCGGCAAAGGTGACCGACACGCTTTCC
>DASXVL010000010.1:0-2736 GCA_036504255.1 Armatimonadota bacterium
ATGCTGCTGGCGCATAAAGCCTCGGCGGAAGGTGCCGTGGCCGTGGTAAATATCGCCGGGGGTCACCGGAAGATGGAATACCACGCCATCCCCACCGCGCTCTACACCACCCCCGAAGTGGCCAGCGTTGGCATGAGCGAAGCGGTGGCCCGCATGGTGAACATCGACGTCAACGTCGGCGTCTTCCCCTTCCGCGCCATCGGCAAAGCACTGGCCATCAATGAGCGCGAAGGCCTGGTGAAGATGGTGGTCAACAAGGCGGACAACGTGGTCATCGGCGTGCAGGCAATGGGCGCCCATGTCACCGATATGATCGCCGGCGCCACCATGGCCGTGCAGAACCGGCTGACCGCCGAGCAGTACGAAAACACCATCCATCCCCACCCCACCCTGTCGGAAGCGTTCCACGAGGCGGTGGAGGTGGCGATGGGGCATCCGGTGCATATTTAGGATTTGGGATTTGGGTTTCGGAATTTGGGATAGAGACGATATCTCAAATCCTGAAGCCAAAATTCACAATCACCACCAGAACTCCTGCCCCAAAAATGACCCGCGTTACATTCCAGTTTCATAGCAAGGAGTACACCGTGCTTAATCGATTATCCTGGCAGGTAGTTGGTGCGCTGGTTGCGCTGTTGTTGATGGGCGTTGCGCACGCGGCGCAGGAGACGCGGATGGGGCCGGTGACCTTGCGGGGATACGGCACGGTTTCCTTGCGGCAATCCGTGACAGAGAACACCTCGTTTAGTGAATTCACCACGGAGAACGCGGCGGCGGCCCGGCGACTGGGGTCGAAGTTCCTGGAAGATTATACGCATTGGGGCGTCATGAAGGCCGCCGACGGATTTCCCGCTACCGCGTTGCGCCTGGCGGATGTTGGCTGGTGGGTGCTCGGGGTGAAGGAGAAGCAGTTTTCCGTGCTCTTTGCCCGTTCGCCGGAGGGATTGCGCGCGCTGTGCGCCCAGTATGGCGCGGCGGGCTGGCAAGCGGTGCCGACGCGCGCCTACCCGCGCTGGCTGGATTGTTTCGATAATGCCGGTTTCGGCTTCGGCTTCCTGGGCGCGGGCATTGTGCCGAAGCTGGAGAACGATCTGCAGGACATGGCTGACGGTCGCTATTCGGTCAATATGGAATGGGGGGTCGATGCCACGCGGCAGATTGCGCCGGGGCTTTTCGATACCTCGACCATGGATTGGTATAAGGCCACGGCGGCGAAGTATGACGTGCCGTATCGCATGAAGTACGAACTGCATCCCGAAGCGCCGCCCTGGCTCTTCAACCGCGTGCCGCTGCCGTACGTGCAGCCCGAAGCCACCCGCCTCAACGAAGTCGACCTCTATCATTACCGCAACAAAAGCGCCGGGCAATTCACTTATGAGCCGGTCCCGGCGACGGAACCCTATACCCTCGACGGCGCGCGGCGCATCGCGGGGTTGCTGGCGCGCGATGACAACTTTATGGCGATGCAAGGCGCCGGGGAGATTGTCGGCGCGAGCATCCTGCTGCTCGGCGATGTTGCCGGCATGCCGGAGACGAAGGTAGCGTGGCATCGCTACTTACAGGAGGTGTGCGGCCTGAGCCTGGCGCAGGTGGGCACGCGGTACCGCGGCAATCCCCGGGCTTATACTTCGTGGAACGATGTCGCCGTGCCGCTGATGCGCGATTTTGTCGGCGATACGGCGGTCGATCTCGATGGCGTCTGGCAGGGGCGGAGTGACCCAGGGAAACAGGGCAAGGCCGCGCAGTGGTTCCAAGCCGGCGACAGTGGCACGTGGCAGGCGATGGATGCGCATGACCCCCTGCTGCTGGCGATTGACCGCACGAAGAACGACCTCTGGTTGCGACGGATATTTTCCACGACTTCCGCGCAGACGACGAAGCTTACTCATCTCCATCTCGCCATGCCGGTCAATGGGCCGCGCGAGCCGTTTGAGGTTTACCTGAACGGTCACTTGTTGAAGGACCTGACGGATCGGCATCCCGTGTATCCCGATTACGATAACTGCTACGCAGTGGACGGACAGTTGCAGGTGGGCGAAAATACACTCGTTATCAATACGCATGGCTCGCCGCTGTTCGGCTACACGCTGCTCACCGATGCCGGGCGCTGGGTGTATCCGTCGCACGAGGCGCCGAAGAACCGGCGCTGGGTTGATGCGCTGGAGTTCGATGCCTGGCGGCGGGTCGGCGCGCTGGAGAAGCGGCTGGCGGCGATTCGCGCCGACGGCTTCGACCGTCCGATCCAGATCATGGCGCCGCATCGCATTATGGATAAGGTGCTGCCTCTGTGTGTCCGTTATGGCGCGTATCCGCACGATACCGGCGGCGCGGCCGGCAGTTGGTCGCCGTTCGACGATCGGCATGCGACGGTCTACGGCGTGCCGTTCAGCGCTGAACCGGGCGGCGCGGCCGCATCCGTGGAGGATATCCGCAAGTTCTGCACGCTCTACCTGCTGTATAGCTGCGACGCGGTCGAGCTGATCGGGCACTCCGGTCAGTATTTGTGGAACCCGGATATTCGTCACTGGATGGAGGAGAACCGCCCGCTGACTGCCTGCATCGGCCAGCTTGATATGCCCACCCCGTCCGTTGCCGTGCTGCGCTCCTCGCTGAATGCACGTTTGCAGCAGCACGGGTTGTGGAGCTGGGACGTGGGGCGCGGCGAGTTGCAGGGGGTGGGCCGCACTTACGAGTACGTCGACCTCGACGCCTTCCGCACCGGCGTGGCCGACCGCT
>DASXVL010000011.1:0-1918 GCA_036504255.1 Armatimonadota bacterium
CCTCAATGAGTGTCGGCGCTCCGGCAGCCACCGTCGCCGCCGGCAGCAGCTTACCGCCGGTCTCGACCACCAGTTTATCCACCTGCCGGGCCACGCAGCCCAGCGCCGCCGTCAAGCGGAGCTCCGTGCCTTCCGCATTCATCTCAAAGATATCGCAACAGGCGGCTCCCAGCAGGTGCTCGATTTGCTCCAGGGCTTCATACATCAGATCGAGCAGATCGGTGCCGGCGAGAGCATGCTGGCCGAGCACCGCCACCCCCGTCTGCTGCAGCGCTTCCAGCTCCAGCCGCTGAATGGCATTTTTCCGCTGGGTGATATCCCGCGCATAGATGGCCAGCCGCGTCACCCGGCCTGCTTCATCCAGAATCGGATAGACATGGTTGCTCTGCCAATAGCCCTGGCGCTCATCCTCAAAGTGGACAGGCAACCCGGTGCGGACCGCCTCCTCGATATGCGTCCGGCGGATCCGGGCGACCTCGGGGGGAAAGAAATCATACACACACGCACCGAGTGCCTCCTCAAGGGGCTTCTCCAGGCGGCGCGCCGTCGTTTCGTTGGCGGCGAGGATATGCCCCTCGCGATCCAGCAAGGCGGCGATCTCCGTGGTGGCGTTGAGCAGGGCGCGCAGCGTCTCTTCGCTCTCCCGCAGGGCGATCTCCATGCGCTTCTGTTGGGTCACCTCGGCAATGACCACCATCACCGCATCGATATTCCCCTCGTCGTCGAAGAGGGGGGCGCCGTTCGACCGTACGACAATGCGCGAACCATCCGGGCGCAGATAGGCAAATTCGGTGCCGGTGACCAGCGCCCGCTGTTGCAGCACTTGTCGAAACGGGCGTTCGTCGAGGGGAATCGGGCTGCCATCCACGCGCGTGATATTCTCTCCCAGCGTATAGATGATACTGCGGAGCAAGGTATCGAGGGTGAGACCAAGGATGCGCGCCGCGCTGGAATTCGCGTAGGTGATCGTGCCGTCAGGCAGGCAGACAAGGATACCTTCGCTGATGGTACTGAGCATGCGCGCCGGGGTGATGCCATGCTGTAGAAGCGAGGCAAGGGCCGCGAGACTGCCGGCGGTATCGCTGATATCCTGCGTCGCCTTGGAGCGTGTGCTCATGGTATTTACTACCTTCCACGATGGTGATGAAGCCGACAACCAGGTGATGCCAGGGCATCGCGAGTGGGGGGAAGCGCACGGCAGCAACCGCGGAATCGCTCGTGCCCATGCCTTTGGGTCGAGCAATATGCCGCACAAAAGTATACGTCGCGTGCTCTCCTCCCAGCAATACACGTGACGATATACATTCGCGGGCAGTCGCTCGATTCCTTCTGCCCCGCACAGACTGTCGCTCCCCGCCGACCGGGCAGGTCGCCCGTGAACGACAGCGCGTGTCGCGCCCGGACGACGGGCCGCGACAATGCCCGCGACGCACCGTCGTCAAGTTCCAATGACAAACGCCGATACTGAGAGAGGGATGATCGGCCGATACCGGCTGAAATCCCCGCCTACCCGCTGAGGGGTGGCATCCGGTGGGAGAAATGTTGCGCCCACCTGGAGCAGGAGACATCGCATGAACATACGCGTCCTGGTCGCCGATGACCACACGATCGTCCGGGAAGGCCTGCGGATGATCCTGGAAGCGCAGTCCGGGATCACCGTCGTCGGCGAAGCCGCCGACGGGCGTGAAGCCGTCCAGCGCGCAGCCGAGTTGACCCCCGATGTCATCGTGATGGACATCAACATGCCGGAGCTCAACGGCGTGGAGGCCACCCGGCGTATTCTGGAGCAGGACGCCAAGGCCCGGGTCATCATTGTCTCCACCCAGTTATCGTCCGCCTATGTTGCGCGGGCGTTGCGGGCCGGGGCGCGCGGCTATCTGCCCAAGACCGCCAATGCCGCCGAGCTGGTCACCGCGGT
>DASXVL010000012.1:0-3494 GCA_036504255.1 Armatimonadota bacterium
TTCCAAACCGTGCTGTTGACATCAGCCCAGCCTTCAGTCCTTAGCACTGTTTGGAAGGGTTCGAGCGCAGCGAGTCCCGCCGTCCCCGGTGTCACATCACGCCTGGCGTAGCGTTATCAAGAGGAAAATTGAGGTATATCATGAAGAAAGCTGTCGCCCTGTTATCCGGGGGATTGGATAGCGCCACCGCCGTGGCCATGGCCCGCGCGGAGGGGTATGACGTATATGCGTTGACCATTAGTTATGGGCAGCGCCACCTGCGCGAGGTGGACGCCGCGCGTGCGGTGGGGCAAGCCCTGGGGGTGCGCGAGCATAAATTCGTGGACATCACGCTGCGCGAGATCGGCGGCAGCGCGCTGACGGCGGACGTGCCGGTGCCGCTGGGACGCTCCGAGGCGGAGATCGGCAGCGGTATCCCTATCACCTACGTACCCGCGCGCAATACGATCTTCCTCTCCATTGCGCTGGGCTACGCCGAGGTGGTGGGCGCGGACACGCTCATCGCCGGGGTCAACCAGGTCGATTACAGCGGCTACCCGGACTGCCGGCGCGAGTACCTGGACGCGTTCGAGCGCCTGGCGAACCTGGCCACGCGCGCCGGGGTGGAGGGCAGCAGCCACTTCCGCATCTGGGCGCCGCTCATCAGCATGAGCAAAGCGGAGATCATCCGCACCGGGCTCCGCCTGGGCGTCGATTATGGCCTCACCTGGAGTTGCTACAGCGGCGGTGATTTGGCGTGCGGACAGTGCGATAGTTGCCAGATACGCCAGGCGGGCTTTGCCGAGGCCAGCGCCGTCGACCCGCTGCGCTAGCAGCCTGATGAAGTACTCCGCCGGCGGCATCTGGCTGGTCCTTTTTCCGCCTGTCGTGACGGACTTTCTGGGAATATTCCCCGATATGCCGACGACAGTCCATCACGACAGCCGAAAAAATGCCTCAGCCAACTGACCACCGGAGCACTTCAACAGGCTGCTAGGAAAAATAGTTGATTTTCTTTGCCAAGACGGCAGGAGATTCGTGTTGTATGTGGGATTTTGTAGCAAGCTAAGCTTGTTCTGCGCCAGCAATCGGTGAGCGGTACGATCATTGGGATGCGTCGGCGCATGACGGAAAGCGATGGGATGATGAGTTACGAAATAGACATCGCGGCGGCGATTGCGCAGGTGGCGGAAACGCTGGCGGCACACCCCGAGCGCCGGTCAGATCTGGCCGAAGAGTACATTCTGCGCGGCGAAACACGCCCCTATCCGGCATTTTACATGTGGCGCGCTCCGGATATCGACGCGGGAGAGCACCTGACCCAGCCACTGCCCCCGGCCACGACGCCGGAAGAGCGGTTGTTGCGCTCCCTGCGCGGCATGACCGGTTCGCTGGCGATGCTCAATCCGATTCGTCCGGTCGTCAACCTGGGCAAAGGAACCGGCACGCTGCCTTCATCGTTCGGCATCATGCTCGACCCCGCGTTGGGCTTCACCCCGAAAGGCAATCGCCCTATGCGTGAGGTGTTGGCGGAGGGCATGCCCGACCCGGAGACCAGCGGCATCATTCCGGATATGCGCGCCGACATTGAAGCCGTCCAGCGCCTGACCCCCGAGTGGGTGAAGATTGCGCTGCCGGATATGCAGGGGCCGTTCAATATCGCGCACATGATCCTCGGTGACGAGGTATTTTTTGCCCCCTACGAAGAGCCGGAAGAGTTCGCCGCGTTTCTGACGATGGTCACCGACTTCTTCATCGCCCTGCACGGGCGATTACAGAGCTGGATTGAGCCCGCGCGCCGTGTGGCCTTCCCACAGAATAATTGCCGTGTCGCCGAGTGCTCTGTGAACATGGTTTCGAAAGATATCTACCTGGAGCACGTGCTGCCGCATGACCAGCGCATCGCTACCTATTACGGGCGCATTGCCGTACACCCGTGCAGCGGCCCGCACGTCTTCTCCGCCACGCTGGACAACCTGCCCAATGTGGTGTACACCGAAGCGGGCTACATTGAGAAAGCCTTTGCCGGGTCCATTCGCGTCGCGGATGCCATGGAAGCCCTGGGCGGTCGCCCCATTATTCTCGGTATCGGCGAGGAATTGCCGGCAGATTGGGATGAAGCGGAGCGCACCGTACAGCGTTATTTTGATTACGCGAAGACCAACCCGCGCCTCACCTTCGGTTTCACCGGCATGTATTGGAAGAAGGGGACGGAAGACCAAATTCGCGCCTTGCATCTGCGCCTCGATCAGTATTGGCACGATAACGTCTGGGCGCCGCACGCCGCGGTCGTCGCCGGATAATTGGGTCACGAGGACGGCGGGTCTCGCTGCGGCTCGAACCCTTCCAAACAGTGCTAAGGACTTCAGGACAGCCTGGGGTCAACCGCACTGTTTGGAAGGGTTCGAGCGCTGCGAGTCCCGCCGTCTTTCGCCCTACAGCCCCATGCGGTCAAGAAACGCGAAGGCGTTCGTGCCGGAGAATTCATGGCCGCCTGTGAACGTTTCAAAGCCAAAGCGCTCCTCAATGCCCAGTGCCTGGTACACACGGCGGACCTCTTCCTCTGGTCGGCGCGTATCCGCCACCGGAACGAGGTCGTCGCTGATGCCCATCTCAATATAGAGGGGACGCGGGCAAATGAGCTGGCAGTATTCCACATCGGTCGCGATACCCAGCAGGTTCGGGAAGAGTAGATCGGGCAGGTGGCCCTCCTCGGAACGTTTCCGGCGATCATTGAAGATGCACGAGCTGATACAGCCGACGAACAGGCTGGAGAGCGCGGTGACGAGCAGGGTGCGATAGCCGCCGTAGGAGAGGCCAACGGCGATGGCGCGTGTTGCGGGCACGTGCTCTGTGCCCAGCAAGGCGCGCGTGCTGCGCAGAATGCTGAAGGCATCCAGCGCCGGCAGCGTCGAGCCGACCAAGATAGCGCGCTGGTTGAGCGTCTGGTGCACATCCGTCTGCGCGCGCACCTCCTCGTCGAACGACGTGCGCTCGTAGCAGGCGGGCATCCATACCACGTGCCCGCGCCGGGCGAGGCGTCGCCCCATGTCATTGTAATTGGCGCTTCCCCGATCCAAAATACCGGCGGCGAGTTCCGGCGTGCCCCCGCCACCGTGGATGGCCACGGCCAGCGGTTTCCCGGCCTTGGCGTTGGCGGCGGTTGGTACGATGAGCAGACCATAGGCTTCCAGACCTTCTTGTAGCAGTGGCAGCGTCACCCGATAAAACGTACCGTCCTCGTCCTGTCCGATTTCCTCGAGCTGTGGCGCAGCCTCCAACTGTGTGCCGGGGGGCGGGTAGCCGATCATGCGGGCGACCGCCACGCGGAAGGGCTCCTGTTTCTCCTGGTACTCCTCCGGTGTAATGCCCTCGGGAAGCGCCCAGTTGCGCCGGCGTTCGGCATCACGCTGGTCCGCCATGGTGGACAAGTATTGCGTCACCTTGCGGTATTGCGCGGCGAGTCGATCATTCTGTGCCTCGGAAGGTTCTTGCAGCATCTGATACCTCTGTCG
>DASXVL010000013.1:0-2583 GCA_036504255.1 Armatimonadota bacterium
TGAACTGAATAAGACCTTGATTGAGCTCTTGGATCGGGTTCCCGCGCATAGACCCAGAGACATCGAGTAGTAATACACACGGACAGCGTGGCTCAGGATTTGCAGCCAAGTCATCATCCCCAAACGGCACCTGGGCAAAAATGTCGTCCATGTTTCCTCCTAATTCATTTGAGAACGGTTACCTTGTAAATAAAAGCATTCCCCCTTATAGTCCATTATCCTGCTTGTTCATAAAGACAGAGTAGCTTTGTAGTTGAAATAAAGTCATCAGACCATGCAGTGGGTGTGCCACTGTTACGTAAATCGCAGATCCCGTATCATCCGGTCCCGCCGCAAGATTGGCTACAGGAAGACGTTATAGCGGCAATACCCTGGGGAATTACGCCTGGGCTCGCACGAGGTGCAAAATAGCATCCACCACTTGCGCGAGCGGCACACTGGTGTCGATCTCCGCGTCCGCGGATTTTCGCAACAATGGCTCGATGCTGTCCATCAGCGCCAGGACGCGCGCCACTTCGTCAGGATGCTTGCCATAGGCATTATTGGTTCTGCTCGCCAAGCGTTCGACGATGACGCTGGCAGGTGCACTCAAAAGCACGATGTGGTCGAACTGCGGATAAAACTGCGCCATGTTCTCGGCGCAACCGCTCACGAACAGGATGTCAGCGTCCTCCAGGGCCAGCAGCTGTTGCAGGCGATCTTCGCGCCACACCCAGTCCCTCTCCGGTTCCACCGGTGACGCCACTTCCCCGGGAGTCGCGACGTAATCAACCCAGTGCGACCACTCGTCAGTATCCGCATCGATCGCCTTGTAGCCACGCGCGGCGAGCGCACAGATCACCGACGACTTGCCGGTCCCTGACATGCCCGTGAGTAATACGCGTTGCATCACCATACCATGCCTTTCACAAAGCTGGATGCCCCAGTGCGATTCGCTGTATCTCTGCCTGGCGGAAGCAATCGACGGTATGATCATTCACCATGCCAACGGCCTGCATGAAGCTGTAGCAGATCGTCGCGCCGACGAAGGAGACGCCGCGAGCGCGCAAGGCAGCGCTCATTGCCTCCGCGGCGGGGGAGCGCGTGGGGATGTCGGCGAGCGTGCGTCGCTCCGGTTGCTGCGGCTGGCCATCGACGAAGGCCCAGAGGAAGGTATCCAGACTGCCCGCTTCCCGCTGGATCTCCAGCGCCACCTGCGCCAACGTCACCGCCGCCGCGATCTTTTTGCGATGACGCACGATGCCCGCATCCTGCAGCAGCGCCTCCACCTTGGCGGCGTCATAGCCCGCTACCCGGGCGATAGCGAAGCCATCGAAGGCACGCCGGTAATGCTCACGCTTGCGCAGCACAATCTGCCAGCTCAACCCCGCCTGCGCCGCCTCCAACACCAGGTATTCAAACAGTAACCGGTCATCATGCACCGGCACCCCCCATTCGGTGTCGTGGTAGGCGAGGTAGCCGGCATCATGGCACGGCACCCAGGCACAGCGAGAGACGGTCATGCGGGAACCCCCATCAAAACGCAGCTAAATCTCCCTTTTCGCCGTACATGCGGCTATGGCCTGCCGGTCATGCCTGATGCCGTTCCTGCGGTACGACCGGCAAGGTGAAGGTAAACGTGCTCCCCTTGCCGATCGCGCTCTCCACCCAGACGCGCCCGCCATGCGCTTCCACCAGCACCTTAGTGATATATAGTCCCAACCCGATGCCTTCGCCTTTCCGCTCACCCGGAACACGGTAGAACCGTTCGAAGAGATGCAGGATGTCCTCCGGGGGAACACCTGGCCCCTGGTCACTGATCGCAACCACCACCTCGTCGTGCTGCTGCCAAGCCTTGATGCGCACGGGTGTACCGGGATCGGAATATTTCAACGCATTCGAGAGGAGGTTCAACAGGATGCGCTCCAACCGGGCGTAGTCGGCGTTGACCGGCGGCAGGTCAGCAGGCGTCTCCATCTGAATACGCGCGATATCCAGTGCGGTGCCCACCCGCTGCAGCAGATCATCGAGATAGTGGGGAAGGTTCACGGTTTCACACTTCAACTCCAGCTGACCGCCTTCCCAGCGGGTGGCATCGACTAGATCCTGAATCATCAGGTCCAGACGATTCACACTCCGATCAATGGCCGCCAGACTCTGTAGGATCGCGCCGTTGACCCCCTGTTGCTGTAACATCGAAACCACAAGTTGTTCATGCCCCTTGATGACCGACAACGGTGAGCGTAAATCATGGGAGACCGTCTGCAGCAAGGCTTTCTGCTGTTCCTGCAAGGCGTGGACAGCGGTGATATCGGTATACGTCGCCACCGCGCCGTGGGTTTCTCCTTCAGACGTGCAAATCGGCGCGGCGCTGATCGAGAGCAAGAGGTCACCGCTTGCTGCCTGGGTGAACATGACAATCACCCCGTGCACGGCCTCTCCGCGGAGCGCACGCGCCGTGGGGATCGCGTCAGGCGCCAGCGGCTGGCCGTCCGGCGTCCGGGCATGGCGTGCCAGCCAGCGCTCCGCCATGGACGCGCCCCATTCCTGCTCCGTATATCCCAGTAAACGTTCGGCCGCCGCATTGGCCCGCAGAATTTTTCC
>DASXVL010000014.1:0-9587 GCA_036504255.1 Armatimonadota bacterium
TGGACTGTCCCCGCGAGATAGGCGCTTCAGAGGGGACAGTCCAGCACCGGGCACCAGAGATAGGGTGGGCACTCGGCGGGTAACGGGCGCGTCCTGGCCTGGTGGGCGCCACGGGCGAGGACAGTCCCATACGCTTATAAATTCTCACCACCGCGAAAGACGCACGCTGCGTTGGATAGCGCCCACCTTAATCTCTTGCCCTAGCAAGGAATATCGTATATAATTTAATACTAGAGTATTAAAAATGATACTAATACAAAGCGAAAGCAGCTATGTCATTACATCGTAATCTCGCCCTACTCAAAATGCTGGCGTCCTGTCGCGCCGGGTGCACGTTCTCACAGTTGCGCACCGTGGAAGCGCGCTTGACGGCGGCTTCCCTGTCCCGATTATTGAAAGTCATGCGTGAGGAAGAGGTGATTCGGAAGGACGAGAACTCCGGACGCTACTACCTCGGTGAGGCGATGGTGCGTTTGGCGCGTGAAATTACCTGCGCCATGCCGGTCGATGAACTCTTACAGCCTGTCGTACATGCGCTGGCCACCGAAACGCAGGAATCTGCCGCCTGGTTTGAAGCGGATGGGGAGGGCGCCGTGCTGATGGCGAAAGACGAAGTCCCCGAAAGCTTTCATTACATCGCGGTACATCAGCGGATCGGCACTGTGCTCTCCCATGCGATAGGCCAGGTGTTGCTGGCGTGGAGCACCCCCACGCGCCGTGCGGAGTTGCTGCAGGCGAACGGGCCGCTGCCGGAAGCGCTGACCGCCTATGAACGGCGACTCGAAGCCATTCGCCACGGGCAGTTGCTCGTGCATGATCTTCCCGAGGGGGGCACCGTACGTTTTGCGGCCCCGGTGTTTTGGGGCGCCGATGGGGACTTAGCGGGGGTGCTGGCCATCACCTGCTGGCCGCGTGAGTTTGCGCCGCACGAACGCGAAAACTTTGCCGCCGCCGTCAGCGCTGCCGCGCGTCGCGCGACCGCGCTGCTGGGGGGACGCTAAATTAGCCCACGGAGTACGCGACATGTCAGAAAACAATAAGGGCGCGCTGCCGCCAGTGCGCAAAATTGTCATCATCATGACCGATACGCAGCGTACGGATATGCTCGGGTGCTATGGCAACCCGGACATGCAGACCCCGTGCCTCGACCGGCTGGCCGCCACGGGCATACGTTTCGATCGCGCCTACACCTGCCAGCCGGTGTGTGGCCCGGCGCGCGCGGCGCTCTTCACCGGCGCCTTCCCGCACAGCAACGGCAGTTGGGCAAACTGCATGCCGCTCGGTGACAACGTCACCACGCTCGGACAGCGCCTGCGCGATCAGGGACTGCACACCGCGTACATCGGGAAATGGCACCTGGACGGGGGTGACTACTTCGGAGTCGGTCGCTGTCCCGATGGCTGGGATGACGCCTACTGGTATGACATGCGCTGCTACCTGGAGGAGTTGACGCCGGAGGAGCGTCTCCGCTCCCGCCAGACGACGACGAACATGGACCCCGATCTTCGCGCCGAATTCACCTTCGGCCATCGCGTGTCGGACCGCGCCATCGATTTCCTGGCGACGTCCGGCACGGACGATTTCCTGCTGGTCGTATCGTACGATGAACCCCACCACCCCTACCTGTGCCCGCCGCCATTCTCCGCCATGTACCGGGATTACGTCTGGCCCAAGCGCAAGCAGGTCTGCGACCGGCTGGACGACAAGCCGGAGCATCAGCAGGCCTGGGCGGGCGCCCGGCGCTGGGAGGACGAAGCGGACGTGACGATCACCCCCGCCGATTACCTGGGGTGCAATGCCTTCGTCGATCAGCAGATCGGTCGCGTGTTGGACGCGGTCGACCGCTATGCGCCCGACGCGCTGGTGATCTATACTGCCGATCACGGCGATTTTCTCGGCGCGCACCGCCTCGACAACAAAGGGGCCGCCATGTATGACGAGATCACCAACGTGCCCTTGCTCGTCCGTTGGCCGGGCGTGGCCCCGGCGGGAACCATCTGCCCGCATCCGGTTTCGCATATCGATGTCGTGCCCACCGTGCTGGCGGCCGCGGGCCTGCCGCTCCCGGCGCTGCTGGAAGGGCGCAGTCTCTGCCACACGCTGGCCGATCCCTCGGTGCGCGAGAACGAGGCGGTGTTTATGGAATTCGGCCGCTATGAGGTGGACCACGATAGTTTTGGCGGCTTCCAGCCCATTCGCTGCGCCTGCGACGGTCGCTACAAGCTGGTGATCAATCTGTTGGCGACGGATGAGTTGTATGACCTGGAGACGGATCCGGATGAATTGTACAACCTGATTGCCTCCGCGCCCCACGCGGCGACCCGCGATGCCCTGCATGACACGCTGCTCGCCTGGATGAACCGCACCCGTGACCCCTTCCGTGGCTACTACTGGGAACGCCGCCCCTGGCGCGCGGACGCCCGTCCTGCCACCTGGAACTACACCGGCATGACCCGCCAGCGCGAGAACGAGGAATATGAGCCGCGACAACTCGATTATGACACGGGCTTGCCCATGGTGAGCGCTGTACGAGGGAAGGAGTGAAGCGCCAATGTTAATACCCCCCAATATCGTCTATATCCTCGCCGACGACATGGGCTACGGCGATGTCTCGTGTTTGAACGCCGCCTCAAAGATCCACACACAGCAGTTGGATCGCCTCGTGGCCGAGGGTATGCAATTTACCGATGCGCACGCCAGTTCGGCCGTCTGTACGCCGTCACGCTACAGCATCCTCACCGGACGGTACAACTGGCGCTCCGAACTCAAGGAGGGCGTCACCTGGGGGGACAGCCCGCATTTGATCGAAGACGGGCACCTGACGGTGGCTTCCTTCCTCAAGCAACACGGGTACACGACCACCTGTATCGGCAAGTGGCACCTCGGTATGGATTGGGCGCGGAAGGGCGCGGATGATCTCGACTTCACGCAGCCCATCGCCAACGGTCCATGCGCCGTCGGGTTTGATAGCTATTTCGGCATCAGCGCGTCGCTGGATATGCCGCCCTATGTGTACATCGAAAACGAGCGCGTCACCGCACTTCCGGACCGGATCGTCCCCGAGGGCGTGGGTAAGTCGTTCTGGCGCGAAGGGCCGATAGCGCCGGATTTCCAGCATGCCGACGTGCTGCCTACCTTGACACGCAAGGCGGTGGACTACATTACCCGGCAGGCCGGTACGCCGCAGCCATTCTTCCTCTACTTCCCACTGCCCGCGCCGCATACGCCCATCCTGCCTGCCCCGGCATTTGATGGGAAATCCGCGACCAATGCCTATGGCGATTTCTGCTTGATGGTGGATGACGTGGTCGGGCAAGTGCTGGCCGCGCTTGAGCGCGCGGGCGTTGCCGAGAACACCCTCCTCATCTTTACCAGCGACAACGGCTGTTCCCCGCAGGCCGACTTTGCCGAACTGGCTGCGTGCGGTCATTACCCGAGTTTCCACTTCCGCGGGCACAAAGCGGATATTTACGAAGGTGGGCACCGCATCCCATTGCTGCTGCGCTGGCCCGCCCAGGTGCGCGCCGGTTCCGTCTGTGACGACACCGTCTGCCTGGTCGATCTCCTCGCCACGTGCGCCGAGATACTCGGCGAGTCATTGCCGGAAACGGCTGGTGAAGACAGCGTCAGCAACCTTCCCCTCTGGCTGGATGCCCCGCATGCCGTGCCCATACGTGAGGCCACCGTGCATCACTCCTTCGATGGCTCGTTCTCTATACGCCAGGGCCGCTGGAAACTCGAGCTCTGCCCCGGCTCCGGTGGCTGGAGTTGGCCGCGTCCCGGTGCGGAATGCGACGGGTTGCCGCCCATACAGTTATACGATATGACCATCGATGTCAGCGAACGACAGAATGTCTATGCCGAACACCCCGAAATCGTGCGGCAACTGACCGAGCTACTGGCGCGCTACGTCCGTACCGGTCGCAGCACACCCGGCGCGCCGCAGCCGAATACCGGCCCGGCCTATTGGCCGCAATTGCATTGGCTATCCGCCGAGGAGACGCATAAGTGTTAAGGACTTTAGGCTGGGCTGGTGGCAGCCCTCACCCCAGCCCCTCTCCCCGAGGAGAGGGGCTAACGCCAAGGACTCCAGGTCAGCCGCGTGTCAGCAGCACTGTTTGGAAGCCGCTGGAGGGCCGCAGCCCGGAGTCGCGCTCAGCGTGCCGCGAGAGGCAAGTCCGGTGATGTACTGTCGGCAGGCTGCGCGCGACTGGGGTCGGCTTCCAGCCGGTGCTAAGGACTTTAGGCTAGGTTGTTATCCTTAGCACTGTCTGGAACAGGGCCCAAGCCCGGCTATCCCCGGCTGGAAACAACAATAACAGGCACAACATCACGCCTCCGGCGCTGCCGGCGGTACATGATTAAAGGAGAGAGACCCATGCGTGTCTTATTTCTTGATCTGGATACCCTGCGCCCTGACCATCTGGGCTGCTACGGCTATCACCGCAATACTTCGCCGAACATCGACGCCATCGCCCAGCAAGGGATACGTTTTGAGAACTATCACTGCTCCGATGCGCCCTGCCTGCCGTCGCGGGCGGCGCTCATGTCCGGGCGCTTTGGCATCCATACCGGCGTGGTCGGCCATGGTGGGACGGCGGCGGACATGCGCCTCACCGGTCCCGCGCGCTCGTTCCGCGATCCGCTCGATCACGAATGCTTACCCGCCGTCTTTCGCCAGGCGGGCATGCACACCGCCTCGATCAGCCCCTTTGCCGAGCGCCACTCCGCCTATTGGTTCTATGCCGGTTTCAACGAAATCTACAATACCGGCGCGGGCGGCATGGAGTCTGCCGAGCAGGTGACCCCCGTCGCCCTCGACTGGATCGACCGGCACGCCCGCGACGATGACTGGTTTCTGCACATCAACTATTGGGACCCCCATACGCCCTATCGCGCGCCGGAAGCGTTCGGCAATCCCTTTGCCGATGAACCCCTGCCCGCCTGGCTGACTGAAGAAACGCTGGCGACACACCGGCAAATGGTCGGGCCGCATTGCGCGCGTGAAATTTCCATGTACGATAATCGCACGGACCCCGCCTATCCGCGCCAGCCCGGCGAACTCCGTGATCTCCAGGACATGCGGCGACTGATCGACGGTTACGATTGCGGCATCCGCTATATGGATGAGCATATCGGCCGCCTGCTGCAGGCTCTCGCCGCCCAGGGTGTGCTCGACGACCTGGCCATCATCATCAGCGCCGACCATGGCGAAAATCTCGGTGAGCTGGGCATCTACGCCGAACATGCCACCGCCGACGCCGCCACCACGCGTATACCCATGATTATCCGCTGGCCCGGTTGCGCGGCAGGACAGGTAGACGATGGCCTGCACTATAATCTCGATCTCGCGCCAACGTTGGCCGAACTCTGTGGCACGCCCGCGTCGCCGCGCTGGGATGGCCAGAGTTTCGCCCCCGCCTTCCAGGGTGCCGCGTGCGGACATGACGCGCTGGTGGTGAGCCAATGCGCGCACGTCTGCCAGCGCAGCGTGCGTTTCGGCCCCTGGCTCTACCTGCGCACCTACCATGACGGCTATCATCTCTTCCCGCAGGAAATGCTTTTCAATCTGGCCGAGGACCCCCATGAGCAGCACGACGTGGCGCAAGCGCACCCCGCCGTGTGCCACGAAGGCGCCGCGCGCTTAGGCGCCTGGCAGGAAAACATGATGGCCACCATGCCCGAGGGCTACACGGTAGACCCCCTCTGGACCGTGATGGCCGAGGGCGGACCGTTGCACGCGCGGGGGGCATTACCGAGCTACTGCCGCTACCTGGAAGCGACGGAGCGTGGCTGGGCGGTGCCCGAACTGCGCCGCCGCCATCCCGGCGAGTTCGCGGACGCCGACGCTGCGGAAGTGCTTGGCTAAGCACAGAGAACTGTTGAAGCTAGCCCAGCCTGTTGTCCATAACTAGCCCCTCTCCCAGCATTGGGAGAGGGGTTGGGGTGAGGGCCGCCCCAGCTCAGCCTACAGTCCTTTGTGCAGGTAACAGCACTGTAAGGAGATAATCGATGACTCCCCCCAATATCGTTTATATTCACTCACATGACACGGGGCGCTATATCCAGCCGTACGGCTATGCCGTTGCTACCCCCAATCTGCAGCGTTTCGCCGAGCAAGGCGTGCTCTTTCGCCAGGCGTTTTGCGTCGCGCCGACCTGCTCGCCAAGCCGGGCCGCGCTGCTGACCGGCAGCTATCCCCATACCAACGGCATGGTCGGGCTGGCCCATCGTGGCTCCCGACTGGTGGATTACTCGCAGCATCTGGCGCACTTCCTGTCGCGGCACGGGTACGCCACCGCGTTGTCCGGCGTACAACATGAGGCGTCCTCCGCAGAGCGGCAGCTCCTCGGCTATGCGCGGTATCTCGATGACCAGCCGATGCCGGAGATCGCCGACAAACAGGAAGCAGTGGCGCGACGCGCCGGGGACTATCTCGCGCAGGTTGGCCGGCAGCCCTTTTTCCTCTCCTGCGGGTTTACGGCAACGCATCGCCTGGGCAGCGTCTTCAATGACCCGCAACAGGTCCTCGGTGATTCGCGGTATGTGCGCCCGCCCGCGCCGCTTCCCGATATGCCCGAGACACGTCGGGATTTCGCCGATTTCCGCGTCGCCGCGTCGCGACTCGACAGCTATATCGGCATGGTGCTTGACGCGCTCGATGCGCAGCATCTCACCGAAAATACGTTAGTGATTTGTACCACGGACCACGGGATCGCCTTTCCGCAGATGAAGTGCAACCTGACTGACCATGGCCTCGGCGTCATGCTCATGCTGCGTGGCCCCGGCGGCTTTACCGGCGGCACGGTGGTTGACGCCATGACGAGCCATCTCGATCTGTTTCCGACCATCTGCGAAGTCACGGGCATGCTGAAGCCCGATTGGCTGCAGGGAACGTCGCTCTGCCCGCTGGCGCAGGGAACGGCTGACGCCATACATGACGAACTCTTTGCGGAAATCAACTATCATGCCGCCCCCGAGCCGACGCGCGCCATCCGCACCACGCGCTACAAATATATCCGCCGTTATGCGGCGCGACGCACGCCGATATTGGCCAACTGCGATGGCGGTTTGAGCAAAGAGGCGCTCCTCCGCGCCGGTTGGCAGGACCACGCCCTTCCAGAGGAAGCGCTTTATGACCTCATCTTCGATCCGAACGAGGCGTGTAACCTCGCCGGCGATCCGGCGTATCACGACACGCTGCTGCACATGCGCACCCGGCTCGCGGACTGGATGCAGCGCACGGACGACCCCTTGCTGACCGGGCGTGTGCCTATCTGGCCGGGCATGGTGCTCAATAGCGACGAGGATCTCTCGACAGAGGCGCCCGTGCACCCCGCGGAATCTCTCCTCGGCCCAGCAGAATATTTCTCATAAGCGGTGACCACTCTGTCATGACGAGAGAAAGGGCAGCATGTTTCATGTCACCCCAGCGTTTGTCTGGGCAACGATCTTGGGCGCGGTGGTCGGGTATGCCTCCGGACTCTTCGGGGTCGGCGGCGGCTTTATGCTGACCCCGTTGCTGATCGCCGTGTTGAAAATAGAACCGACGGTGGCCGTCGGCAGCGGCTTGGCGCAATTGGTCGTCGTGGGCGCGGGGGCCGGGTGGCGGCATGCCTGCAAAGGGTGCGTTGATGCGCGGCTCGTCGGCTATATGGCTCCCGGCGCGGTGCTCGGCACGGCGCTTGGGAAGCAGTTGGTGCATTGGCTGACGACATTTGGTATGATGACGTTCCTGGGCAAGCCTATCCCGGTGGTCACCATGGCGCTGAGTAGTATCTTTACCGTACTGCTGCTGATCATCGGCCTGCGCCTGTGGCGTGAGCAGCGTGCGGAGACGGCGGTGGTTCACGCGCCGCTGCGCTGGGTAAATGGCCCGTGGCGGGTAAGTGTTCCGCAGAGTGGGGTGCCTGCGGTCTCGCTGCTCGCTTTGCTCGCCGCCGGCCTGTGTATCGGCGTCTTGGCCGGGTTGCTCGGTATCGGTGGCGGCGTGGTGCTGGTGCCGCTGCTCGTGTATGGCTTCGGCATTCAGTTGCGCATGGCGATTGGCACCAGTGCACTGCTCATCTTCGTCTCGTCGCTGGCCGGCGTCGTGCAATATGCGCTGGCAGGGCAAATCGATCGCTGGCTTGTCCTCGCGCTGATCATCGGTTCGACGCCGATGGTACAACTCGGCGTCTGGCATAGTCACCGTTTACCGACGACGCATCTGCAACGGGCCTTTGCCGTGTTGGTCTTCATTGTGGCAGGCATTACATTCGGACATTTGTTATGGCAGTAATCACGCACGCACGACAACCCTTTCATCTCATGATCAAACCCAGCGGTTCGGCATGCAATCTCGCCTGCCGCTACTGCTACTACCTGGAAAAGGCCCAACTGTACCCCGAGAGCGCCTGCCGCATGGATGACGAGACGCTGGAACGCATCACCGCCGCCTATCTGCAGAGCAACCCCGCGCCGGAGGTCGTCTTCGGCTGGCAGGGTGGGGAACCGCTGTTGCTGGGGCTCGATTTCTACCGTCGGGCTCTCGCGCTGCAAGCCAAGTACGCGCGTCCCGGGCAACGCATCCTTAATGCCATGCAAACGAACGGCACGCTCGTTACCGACGCCTGGGCGGATTTTTTGGCCGAACACCAGTTTCTGGTCGGCATCAGCCTGGATGGCCCCCCGGAGCTGCACGATCGCTATCGCCGTGATCGCGGCGGGCAGGCCACGCATGCCCGTGTCGTCGCCGGGTTGGAGACGCTGCTGCTCCATGAGGTTGCGGTGAACGCGTTGGTGACGGTCAATCGCGAGAACATGTCACGACCGCTGGATGTCTATTCCCATCTGCTCGGGTTGGGCATAGAGCATCTGCAGTTCATCCCCATTGTCGAGCGGGAATCGCCCGGCGGAAATAAAGTGACCGCCTGGTCCGTGCGACCGGAGAGTTTTGGCAATTTCCTCTGCGCCATCTTCGATACCTGGGCACGCCACGATGTCGGCAAAGTCTTCGTACAACTCTTCGAATCGGCGATGAGCGTCTGGCTGGGCGGCGCTCCCACGCTCTGCGTCTTCGGCGCGACCTGCGGCCGGGCGCTGGTGGCGGAGCACACCGGCGAACTCTACGCCTGCGACCACTTCGTCTATCCCGCCTACGGGCGCGGTGCGATCACCACGGAGTCCCTGGCAGCGTTAGTCGATGGCGCGGCACAGCGCGCGTTCGGACAAGCCAAGGCCGACCTCTCCCAAGACTGTCTGCGCTGCCCGGTGCGCGCCTTCTGCGGTGGCGATTGCCCCAAGCACCGGCTGCGCGCGGGCGCCGACGGCAAGCCGCTCTCCTACCTCTGTCCGGGCTACCGGCGCTTCTTTACCCACAGCGCGGAAATCTTCCAGGCCATGGCCGGCGAGATTCGCGCCGGACGCCCCGCCGGCAACGTCATGGAGATGCTGCAACTGCTTGGACGTTAAGCGCCGGGCCCGGCCGTCCCCCTGTCCTTCCCAGCCTGGGATAGCCGGGCTATGGCCCTGTTCCAGACGGTGCTGTTGACATCAGCCCCGCCTATAGTCCATAGCACCGTCTGGAACAGGAAAGCGTCTGGGAC
>DASXVL010000015.1:0-1892 GCA_036504255.1 Armatimonadota bacterium
GGGCAACGCGCCAGCCGCCCCTCCACATACGCCAGCAGCGCGGAGCAGTCAGCGCAGAGCTCACCAGGCGCAACCCCGTGCTGCCCTTCGCAATAACACCGCACCATGCGCGTCACCAACGCCAGTTCCTGCGCGATGAAATGCTGCGACTCATAAATCGATACCTCGTTCACCCTACCATCATACACGGCAGACTGATCTCCGACTATGACTTATGTCGTGACACAGCGAGCGTTCTCGTTCTTGTTCTCGTTCTCGTTCTCGTTCTCGTTCTCGTTCTCGTTCTCGTTCTCGTTCTCGTTCTCCAAAAGAGGATAACCCGGAGCACGAACATGCTGTGGAAGCCCCGCCTGTAACGCCCAGGGCCATTCTGCAATCTCCTTACCAAACATGCGCAAGATCTTCTACCCGTCATACCCCTTGACGCCCGGCGCGTATTCCCGCATCATAACCGGGTGACAGCGGGGTGCGTATTGCTGCCAGCCACTGAAGCCGGCAAAGACGACCCCTGACTGGGCCACGGTGGCATGAGCTCTCGCGTCCGGCAGGTATCGCGTCAGGCAGTTTCAAAGGACAGTTACAGGCCCAGACTTTTGCACATGTCCTTGCGCCAGTATTGCCTGGTGACTTTAGCCAAAGAAAGAGTCCGTTCCATGACCTGTCCGACGACCAATGCCTTCCTCCGTTCCGCGTCCTCGCGTCTTCCGACCGATATCCGTCTGCGTGCCCTCCGGGTGTCCATCGAGCAGGCGGCCTTCCGCACGCCGCTCTACATCAGCGGCCGTACCATCGATTGTACGACCCTGGCGCGGGTGGAGGCGGACGTGGAAGGGGCCGACGGACGGGTTGCCACCGGACGCGGCATGGCGACGCTGTCCTACATGTGGGCATGGCCCAGCACGCTGACCGTCGATGCGCGTGATTCGGCCATGCGCGCCTTCTGCCTGCGGTTGGCGGAGTGGATGCCGACGGCCGTCGAAGACTGGGGACACCCGGTGGAGTTCGGCTGCGTGGCCCACGAGCGGCTGCAGCCCATGACTGATGCCGCCTCCCGGGAATTTTCCCTGGGCGAGGACATCCCCCCGCTGGCCGCCAGCGTCTGTTTCTCCCCGATCGATGCCGCGCTGCACGACGCCTACGGGCATCTGCATGGCGCGTCGAGTTATGATCTCCTCGGACCGGACTATCTGCCCGGCGATCTCGCGCGCTTCCTGGGCGCGCCGGGCGCCGGCATCACCCTGGACCGGGCCTTAGATCTGCGCTTGACGGCGCAAGTGCCCGGGTGCTTCATCATCAGCCGGAAGGACCCGTTGCGCCGCGCGGACGTCACCACGCCGATTGGCGACGGCCTGCCCGAATGCGCCGAGGAGTGGGTGCTGCGCCACGGGTTCGCTGTGCCCAAGCTGAAGGTGGATGCCCGCGACCCCCGTGAGGACGCGGAGTGGGTCAGCGATGTCATGCGCATGATGCGCGAGGCGCACGCGCAACTGAACCATGGGATCACCCCCTGGGTGACGGTCGATCCCAACGAGGGCTACGCGAACGCGGAGATGGTGGTCGCCTTCCTGCGCATCCTGCAAGAGATCGATCCGGAAACCTACCGGGTACTGCGCTACCTGGAGCAACCGATCCCCCGCGCGCTCGGACTTGTCACGGACATGCGCCCGGTGGCAACGCTGAAGCCGGTGCTGGCGGATGAAAGCATCAACCACCTCGAACAACTCGATGACCTGATGCGCGCCGGATGGAGCGGCCTGGCCTTGAAAGTCTGCAAATCACAAAGCCTCTGCCTGCTCCTCGCCGCCTGGAGCCACATGACCCACCGCCCCTATTCCGTCCAGGACCTCACCAACGCCTCCCTCGCCGCCGTCCAATCCCTCGGCCTGGCCGCC
>DASXVL010000016.1:0-12075 GCA_036504255.1 Armatimonadota bacterium
TTAGATGCGCTGGAAGAGGAGCGTGATCAAGGCATCACGATTGATACGGCACAGGCGCAATTCCATACGGCACTGCGCGATTATGTATTGATCGATGCACCGGGCCATAAGGAATTCCTGAAGAATATGGTGACAGGCGCATCTTCTGCCGAAGCAGCGATCCTGCTCATCGATGCGGCGGAAGGCGTACAGGAACAGTCACGACGGCATGGATACATCCTCCATCTCTTGGGGATCAAGCAAGTCACCGTCGCGATCAACAAGATGGACCTGGTCGGGTATGCGCAAGAAACGTTTGAGGCGGTACGCGATGAGTACCTGGTGTTCCTCAAACAACTCGGCGTGCATCCGGCCTCGGTCATCCCGGTCTCGGCGCGGGAGGGGGACAATATCGCAACGAAGAGCGAACGGATGCCGTGGTATGATGGACCGTCGATCATCGAGGCGCTGGATAGTTTCACGGCACGCCCATCGCGTGAGCGCCAGCCCTTGCGATTCCCGGTGCAGGACGTCTATAAATTCGACCACCGGCGCATCGTGGCCGGACGGATCGAATCCGGAACCATCACCGTCGGCGATGAGATCCTCTTTTCGCCATCGGGCCATCGCGCCGTGGTGAAAACGATCGAGCGGTGGAATAGTCCCAATGCTGGCCCCGCCCTTGCAGGAGAATCAGTCGGCATCACCTTGACCGAGCCGATCTTTGTAGAACGTGGCGAAGTGATTTCTCATGTGACGGACACGCCGCACACTACCACGGAGTTGTTGGCGAATATCTTCTGGCTGGGCAATCGGCATCTGGTCACCGGTCATCCGTATGTGTTAAAGCTCGCGACCCAGGAAATACCGTGCCAGGTTGTCAGCATTAGTGCCGTGATTAATACCGCCAGTCTGGATACCGGGCACTATCAGCATGAAGTGGCGAAAAATGAAGTGGCGACGGTGACGTTTTCGCTCAAAAATCCGGTGGCGTTCGACGAATTCACGGACATCGTCGAGACCGGACGCTTTGTGCTCGTGGATGGATATGATGTGGCTGGAGGTGGCATTGCGTTACCGCCGATTGAAGATAGCTACACGATTTAAGAGAAAGGAAACGGCATGTCACAAGCACTCTCTGCATTGGAACAACTAAAGCGTGACGTCAATCCCTACGCAGGCCAGGAGGTGTTTGCACGCTTGGCGCGTGGCACGGTTGCGGACATCACCCCGGAGGATGACTTGGTCATGCGCTGGCATGGGCTGTATCGGCATCGCCCGCAAGAGGCCGGCGTGTTTATGCTGCGCTTGAAACTGCCGGGTGGTGCGCTCTCAACGGCACAAGCGACCACCGTGGCTGCGCTTGCGGAGCAGTTCTCCAACGGACACCTGAGTCTGACCACGCGTCAGGATATCGAGTTACACCAGCTCACGCTGGCAGATTTGCCGACGGTCTTCGCCGAGTTAGCGGCTGTCGGTCTCCGGACGCTGGGCGCGTGCGGCGATCAAGTCCGGAATGTCGTCGCCTGCCCCGTATCGGGGATCGATCCGGCGGAACTGTTGGACACTGCGAAGGTCGGGGAAGAGCTGACCGCCGCGTTTCTCGCGAATCCCGCCTTTGCCAACCTTCCGCGCAAATTTAAAATTGCGCTGTGCGGCTGCGCGCAGCACTGCGTGCCGAGTGAAATCAATGATCTGGCATTCGAGGCCGCATTGGATGGCGAGGGGCGGCCCGGGTTTACGGTGCTGATCGGCGGAGGTCTTTCCGCTCATCCCGTGATGGCGGCAGATCTGGGCGTATGGGTTCCCGTGGAAGACGCCGTCGCTGTGGTTTCCCGTGCCGTGGAAATTTTCCGCGACCATGGCAATCGTGAGCAACGAGGCCAGGCGCGCGTCAAGCACCTCGTCGCCAAACACGGAGTGGCGTGGTTTCGCGAAGAAATGGAACGACGACTCGGACGGGCATTACCCTCGCGTGCTACGCCAGTGACGACCGCCTCCCATCAGGATCATCTCGGGGTTCATCCCCAATATGATCCCGCGCTGGTGTACCTTGGCATCCCCGTGCCTGGCGGACTGCTGACCAGCGACCAATTACAGGCGCTGGCAGCGATTGCCGGCGATGGACGTCTGCGTGTCACCCACCAGCAAAACCTGATACTGGCTGATATTCCCCGTGTGAACGTGGAGAGCGTGTTGACGCAGGTGGATGCGCTGGGATTGCCGGTCGAGCCGACGCATTGGCGTGGCCGAGTTGTGGTTTGCACCGGGAAGGATTTCTGCAACAAAGCGCTCGTGCATACGAAAGCAGCCGCGTTGCACCTCGCGGAAGCGCTCGATGTCGCGTTGCCGATGCACCCGATCAGCATACGCATGAGCGGGTGCCCCAATGGCTGCGGGCAACATGCCATCGCCGATATCGGCTTGCAAGGTACCGTGGTAAGAAATGAGGCGGGAACTGAAGAGCGCTTTGACCTCTGGGTTGGCGGGGGAGAAGCGGCTGAACCGGCGTTCGGTCGGCGTATTGCCGCACGCCTCCATCCTGAGCAACTCGCGAACGTCGTGGGCGATCTCTGGTCGCGGTACCAAGCCGAGGCATTGGATGAGCACGAGACATTCAGCACATTCGCGCGTCGCGTATTATGGAATGGTTCCCCCGCAGCATAACGAACATATTGACAACCGGATAATTCTCTGTTAACCTGTCGGCAGCATCAGGAATGATCCGATACGTGATCGGGTCTGGCAACCGGCCAAGAGACGGCGACGGTGCCCTGAAGGCGTCAGCCTTCGATGTGCGAACGTGGTGACGTTCGAAAAATTGGCTCACAATGGCCTCCCCTGGCGAGATGAGCACTTTTCGAGACGACACCACCGGACGTTTTTATACGTTGCGGTGGTTTTTTGTTGCCCTGATGCCCACCATTTCCGACCGAGGAGGAGCGATCATGCGCTTTGAAACACTTGCCATTCACGCGGGGCAAGGCCCCGATCCGGCCTACGGCGCCGTTATGACGCCGATTTATCAGACGTCCACGTTTGCCTTTATAGGGGTCAACGAGCCCGGCACGTTCGACTACTCACGCAGCGGTAATCCGACGCGCAAGGCGCTGGAAGACTGCCTGGCCGCCTTGGAAGGCGGCGAGTATGGCTTTGCCTTTGCTACCGGCCAAGCTGCCGAAGCGACCGTCCTTTCGCAATTCAGTCCAGGTGATCATGTCATTGCCCACGATGATATCTATGGGGGATCATACCGGCTGATCGTCAATTTGCTGCGGGAGAAAGGCATCGCCGTCGATTTCGTGAATCTGCGCGATCTGGATGCCTTCACGAATGCCATCAGGGTGAATACCCGCGCCGTGTGGACGGAGACCCCGACGAACCCGCTGATGAACATACTCGATCTGGCTGCGATTGCCGCCATTGCCAACAATTACGGCATCATCACGATCTGCGATAACACCTTCCTATCACCCTACTTTCAGCGCCCGCTGGATCTGGGTATCGATGTGGTGCTGCATTCGACCACGAAATACATCAACGGCCATTCAGACGTGGTGGGAGGGGCCGTCATTACGCGTGATGCCGCGCTGGCGGAACGCATCGGTTTTTTCCAGAATGCCATGGGCACCTGTGCCGGGCCGCAGGACTGCTTCCTGGTACTGCGCGGGGTGAAGACGTTGGCCGTGCGTATGGAAGCACACAATCGCAACGCGCTGGCACTGGCCCACTGGCTGGAAGCGCACCCGAAGGTAGAACACGTCCTGCATCCGGGACTGGAAAGCCACCCGCAGCACGCGTTGGCAAAGCGTCAGATGACGGGGTTCGGCGGCACCTTCTCCTTCCGCGTGAAGGGCGGGCAGGCCGAAGCCTTCCGCCTGCTCTCGAACACGAAACTCTTCACGCTGGCGGAATCACTGGGGGGTGTGGAATCGCTCATTGAGCACCCCTGGACGATGACCCATGTCTCCATGCCGGAAGAGGTGCGCAAAGCCGTCGGGATCACGGAGAACCTGATTCGTGTGTCGGTGGGTATCGAGCATATCGATGATCTCATTGCCGATCTGGATCGTGCATTCGATATGGTGTGAGTCGCAGACGCGATGATTGAATAGGAGCCCCGAGTAGTTCGAAATGCTGCTCGGCGCTTCTTTGCAGCAGTCTCCATTTTGACCAGATGTAGATTTGTCCGACGTTCATCATGCTACGATAGCCCTCGTCAGGGAATGAACACCCTGAGAGGTAATAACAATGTGGCCGCATATGTATGATGGCGGTAACGGATGGTGGATCGTGATGATGCTCGGTATGATCCTATTCTGGATCGCGGTGTTTGTGGGTCTGTATCTCCTGTATCGAGCAGTCGCGCAACGCGGAACGCTGATCCCGGCAGCCGGGCCATCGCCGATGGAGACGCCCCGCGCGATTCTCGACCAGCGGTTGGCCGCAGGTGAGATCTCCCCCGATGATTACGATGCCTTACGGCGCAAGCTCGAAGGCAGTGGGTAGCAAGCTCATGCCGCTTTGCGATGATCGTGCGGCATATCTTGTTGTATTTCCTGTTGTGCCGGGGGCATCACTGTTGGAACGGCTGACGACATCGCTGGGGTAATCTTGGCACGCCGCAACAACAAGGCATTGATGACCACGATAATGCTGGAGGCCGCCATCAGCAACGCCGCCCATTCCGGGCGAAGCACAATGCCATACCCAGCGAGGACACCTGCCGCGACGGGAATGGCCACGACATTGTATCCGGTCGCCCACGCCAGGTTCTCCTTCATCTTGCGAATCGTGGAGCGGCTGAGGCGGACGAGACTCACGACATCGCGTGGGTCATCCCGCACTAATACGACATCGGCGGATTCGATGGCGACCTGAGTGCCCGCTCCGACGGCAATCCCAATATCGGCCTGCACGAGCGCGGGGGCATCATTGATGCCATCGCCGACCATGGCGACGTGTTTGCCTGCCTGCTGCAGCGCTTTCACTTTATCTGCTTTTTGGTCAGGCTGGACTTCCGCGAAGAAGGTCGTTAGGCCCAGTTCCTGCGCGACATAGGCGGCAACATTGTGATGGTCACCGGTGAGCATCGCCACCTCCAGACCTAACGCCTTCAGATCGCTGACGGCCGTATAGGATTCTGGGCGGATGAGATCGGCGAGGGCGATAAGCCCGACCAGTTGATCCTCTTGCGCCACGTAGACGATGCTCTTTCCCTGGGCGGTTAGTGTATCGACGTGTTCAGTGATTCCGGTAATATTGGCCCCAAGTTGGTCCATCAATGCACGGTTCCCCACGGCAACGCGTTTACCCAGCACGCGACCTTGTGCGCCACGACCGGGGATCGCACGAAACTCCTCGGTGGATGGTGGGAGGAGTTGGCGTTCTTGCGCACCATGGAGAATTCCCTGGGCGATGGAGTGCTCGGACGTGCTTTCGATGGCGGCCGCCAGCGTCAAGAGGGCATCCGCATCGAGTGATGCGAGTGGAATAATATCGGTGACGCCGAACTCCCCCTTTGTCAGCGTACCGGTTTTGTCGAAGACGATGGTATTAAGGCGCACAGCAGTCTCGGTCGCTTCATTATTGCGAATGAGAATGCCGGCTTTCGCCCCGAGGGCGGAGGAAATGATGACCACGGTGGGGATCGCCAGCCCGAGCGCGTGCGGACACGCCACGATCAGCACCGTCACCATGCGTAACAGCGCGAAGACGAATCCTTCGCGCGTAAATGCCAGCCAGAACACAAACGCGCCAATGCCCACGACCAGTGCGGTAATGGTCAGGTATTGTGCTGCCTGATCCGCCAACCGCTGGGTATGGGTTTTTGAAGCCTGCGCCTCGGTGATGAGGTGGATGATCTGGGCAATGGCCGTATCTTTTCCCACGGCGGTCACTCGCATTCGGAACGCGCCGGCTCCGTTGATACTTCCGCCAATGACGGTATCGCCTGGAGCTTTGGAGACTGGTTTCGATTCCCCGGTGACGAGTGACTCATTCACTTCGCTCTCGCCATCGACCACTTCTCCATCAATGGGCACTTGATCACCCGGACGCACCAACAAGACATCGCCCTTTTGCAGTTGCTCGGTTGGCACCGTTTCTGTTTGGTTATCAATGAGACGAGTAGCCGATGGCGGAATGAGTTTGATGAGTTCCCGTAAGGCTCCCGTGGCGCCACGCAATGAACGCATCTCCATCCAATGACCGAACACTAAGAACACCACCAGTGTGCTGATTTCCCAGTAGAATTCCGGCGCGCTGATGAAGAATGTGGCGGCGGTGCTGAACAAATATCCGGCGGCAACGGCCACCGACACCAGCACATTCATATCGAGAATACCATGGGGGATGGCCTGTGCGGCACCCCGATAAAACGGCCAAGCCCCCCAAATAGCGATCACACTCGCGAGCACCCAGAGTACGTAGATTTTTCCGGGAAATGTGAAGGAGAACCCCAACCACTGTTGGATCATGGGTGAAAGCAGCAAAACCGGAATGGTCAATACCGCGCACACGATGAAGTGCAACCTGAATTCCTGCTCCATGCCTTCGTGATGCCCGCCGTGTGCGGCGTGTTCTTCCACGGGGCTCATTGAGTGTTTCTGTCCATCTCCCATCGTATTATTAGCCGGAGTGGCATGGTCGTGAGGCTTCATCGTCTGTGCTCCTCTAGTGCTGGGCAGTTGTTCTCTTGTTTGAAGAACGGATTAGAACGCCCACATGAATTCCGTCGTGAACACCCGGTTCTGGCGTTCGCCGGTGACTTGCAGCACCTGTACTTCAGAGGTGAGCCGTACCTGCGTCTGCGCCCACCAGGACACGCCAAGGGTGGGACCCTGCATGGTTTGTCCCCCTCCAGCACTCAAGTCACGGTTCAGATGGTCGTAACGCACGTAGGCGGCCCAGCGATCAGAGAGCAGCTGCTCTGCCTGGAGAAACGCGCCGTGGTCTTCCAACGTCTGCCCGGTGCCAAGTTGATCGGCCCCCTGCAGATACCCTGCGACGATTTTCGTCTTCGGCAGAAAGATATTTCCAAACACGCCCAGTCGGTGGAAGTTCTCCTGTGTATTGCCAGGGAAGAACGAGGCGGTCCCCCAATAACCATACGCGGTAATCGAATTTCCACGGGGGTCAATGAGATATTCAGCGCTGGCGTAAAGATCCGTGTGGCGTTCCAGATCCGGTGCTCCTTCGAGGTGGGGTTGCCCTACACCGAGATACGCGTTCCATCGTGGCAGATTAATGGCACCCACTTCCACACCACGCACCAGTGTCGTCGGCGACCAGACAGTGCCGGTATCGGCGGGGGTCGAGAGGATCAGTGGTGTACTTAACGGCATACTCGGCCCGCCCTGATTGAGCAGAATGGCAAAGGGGAGGAGTTGTCCAAAGCGGGCAGAGCCAAAGCGGGAATTCCACCGGGTAATCGCCTGACCGTAGGCCTGATCTACAGATGAACCACCGTCCTCAATATTGAACGACGGATTTGCCAGTCCAGACCAATGTCGATCTAGCGGACCAGCCACCCAGACATCTATGATGCCGGCATCAAACTGCGGCCGTTGTCCCTGTTGCAGCGTATACATATGATGACCGATCACCGAAAGATAATCTGCCCACTGAAAGGGCAACGGTTCGCCAAGCGGGCGTGGGGTAGCCGCAACAGGTGCTTTTGTCGGAGTCCCTCCCATGGGCATCTGGTTTGCCGGCATGTCCATCGCAGACTGAGCGCCAGGGGGTTCTTCACGTAATCCACGGCGCAGATACGCGCGCCCATCCTCGTTCAGCTCCGGTGGACGAAAATGACACATTTGGCACGACATACCCTCACGGCGGGCAAACGCCGGGATGGCGTACACCGTCGTCTGATTCGCGATGAGAATGACAAATAGCAGCAAGCCCAATAGTACGGCATGACCAGTATCTCTCATTGACCGGTCTCCCTTTTCGCTCATACGCTTCGCATAGCGTATCTCGTTTACGGAGGAAACGCGCAACAGTGATACGACATCTTTCCTGTCAAGTAGACGTTGTCATGTCTGTCTGATGAACGAAAGAGGCCATGGTCGGTAAATCGATATAAAGGGATGCTCAGGGGGAGTATAGTAACGTGGTAACGATGACGAACCTCTTTCCTGTTGACGACGGATTTCTGATTACGTGTAAAGTGACTGGTGTGTTGGAACGGCGTCACTCGGGTGTCGCTCCCACCGGTGTACAGCAAACGCACCAGTGCCAGCAACAGGCTTAGGGCAATCAGCCACAGACCAAGCCAAACCATGCGAATTCCGGGTTTCCGGCTTACCTCCAGCATCACGCCAGTGGAAACAGTGGGCTTCTGTCTGCTCTCCGGCGTCACGACGATCGCCAGAGGGGTCACATACACATCGCCCAAAAATCGATGGGTGATGGCGACCTGTCGCAAATCAATGCGGAATTTCGGGTCATGTTCAACGGCGACTTGGGTTGGGTAGTCGTTTATGATGAGTTGAGCCGTCGTTATGGCTGGTGAAGGTTGGTGTATCTTCGTGAGGGTAATGGTCTGTCCGGCGATAGATACCTGTTGGCCGGTCATCACATAACTTCGGTCAGTGCGTGTGCCATATCCTGAAATCAATGTCCCGCCCAGCAGCAGTATTACCCCGGCGTGCGCCATAACCGCGACTGGTGGACCTTCCAATCTGCGCGAATAACATTGATACACAAGCTGTGCACTGGCTACAACACAGCAGCTCAAGAGTAGCGTGCCGAAAATGCGATAGCTGACCCCCATCACTCCGAGATCATGCGGGGTGCCTGCCCAAACGAATAGCGCGCTGGGGATGATGAGGAGGAGCATCGCGAGGAGCACCAATCTACGATGCCTGACGGTATACCCCCGTTGAACAAGAGGGGAAACAACGAAACAGCTCACGATGGCAGTGGCAAAGGGCAGCAGTACGGCATTATACAACTCGGGAACGGGATTGAGACCCATCATCGGTAACGACATTCCTGCCAGCACGATGATGGCGACTGCCATGAGGAGCCCGATTCCCCAAGCAGGGGCAGATAAGCCACGTGATGTTTTCGGTGTGAGATACCGCCAACCATGCCAACGTATTGTGAGCATGATGATGGCAGTCAACCCACTGGCTATCAGCAACCCACCAATCGTCCAGAGAAATAGTGTCTTTCCCCCGGCATAGGCATGTACGCTGGCGTTTGCGAGTACGCCGCTGCGCGCCAAGAAGGAACCATAGAGGACGGTGATGAACGCCAACAGTGTGTTGATCGTCGCCCATCGCACCCATCGCCCATCGTGTTGTGTCATCCAGAGTCCATGCACTGCGGCAGCTATGCATACCCAGGGAACGAAAGAGGTGTTCTCCACCGGGTCCCACGACCAGAAACCACCCCAGCCAAACGTCTTATACGCCCATGCTGCGCCAAATCCGTTCCCAGCCGTCAGCGCCAGCCAGGCAAGTAGGAGCCATGGCCTGACACGCTGTGGCCACACGTCCGGGGTACGATCAAGAAGCGCTCCCAGCGTGATCGCATACGGTACCGCAAGGAGCGCATACCCGAGAAAGAGCATTGGAGGGTGAATTAGCATCATCGGATGCATGAGCAGGGGATTCAAACCATCCCCCGTCTGACCATGTGGCGATGCGAACGGGGCATTGAGGGCGACCATGGCGAGTAAACTCCCTTGCACGGTGAGGAGAATCGTCGTTGCCCTGGGTTGGGTTTTTGGTGAGATCGCGAGTGCGATCAGGCTGATCTCGACAGCCCAGAGGAGGAGGCCGCCTTCCTGTCCAGCCCAGACCGCTGCCATTCGATACCACAATGGCTGATTCGCAGCGGCATGATTGGTGACGGCATATGCCACCTGCACGTTGCCGGTGATGACCGCGAGCGTTAAGGTGGTGAACGCCCCCAGCGCACACACGGCGGAGAATATTTGTAGCCAACGTAGGACCCGCCATGCGAAAGGCCGCCAATAACCAATAAGCACACCGGCAGTTGCGGAGACAAGAGCCAACATTAACAGCAATGAGCCGCAAAGAGACATGACAGACGCTCCTCGAGGTCCGGTATGGGGTATCCGGGGACGGCAACTCGCATGAGACATAGAGCCGCTGTGTTTTCGACGAATCTGAAATTTTGTCCCGTAAACAGGATAATAGTTATCCTTGACTTGCTGGGGGCGTAAGGCGCACAAGTCACGCCAACAGAAGGTATTCAGTCTGCGGATGTTGTTTGGACTGCCCATTTACTAAATTGCTGTGGGGAGTGCTTGGTGCTGTACATTTCACTGGCGAGTTGCGGCAGCACTCACGACGATCTGGCTTTGTTACGGTTATTCAGTCCTTTAAACTGCTCACCCGTTGTTTATTGACATTGGGTGTATTCATCAATGACAATGGGGAGACGCAGTCTATATCTGCGTGCGATATGGGGATTCTCTGTCGGCAAAGAGGACTGCGAGGTTGTAGGAACGATGATGCTTTACATGATGGCACACTGGATATTTTTCATCGCGGCTGTCACGCTGGGGGGTGTCGAAGTCGGCAGGTGGTTCCATGCGCAGTGGAATGCTCAACGGGAATTGAAGGATCGCGGGTGGGTGTGCATTGATCTCCCTTCACCGGATACCGTGCCAGCGACAACGCAACATGGCCAACGTCCATTTCTCGCATACGTGATGTCCGCTGCCGTGCCAGTATTAGGCGCCTTCGCAGTCCTGACCGCGGCAACATGCATGCTATTGGTATGACACTAACGTAGATGCCATGTCGCGGGTTAGCTTCGGGCGACCGTCCTCTGGTGGGTAGCGTTGACTAGCCTCCCTACACCCCTGCGACATTTGTTGGGAAGGCAGGCAATCCCTTATGTTACCCACCGTTTCAGCAGATGGCGACTTGGCGAGTTCGGAACGGGGCTTTTGCTGTCATACCCCAAACAATTGTCCTCTCACCTTCCGACCATGGTGCCCCCGCTACCATTATTAAAGAAGACCCCCTGTCCCAGGGGGTCTTTCGTTTTTTTTTGGTGAAGCGGGGTTCTATAAACCCAAGTGGTAAAGAAGAATTTCCTCAGTTCACGCTCAAAACCGCCTCTCTCGCCTTTTATTCTGGTCGTCGGGTGTCATCGAGTGGTTTGTTTTGGTCGTGGGTTCATGCGGGTGCCGACCTGCCGCATCTCCCGCGCCCCTTGTCTATACGGGGCATAGAGCCAGCGAACCGTGACCCTGTGAGTTCGATTCCTCGTATTTACAACAGGTGCAATATCCCCGCCTCGCTACCATTATTGAGATCATCCGACGCGCAGGTGGGTTATGATCGGATGCCGACCGTGGACCAATCTCTCATGCCGATTGAGATGCGATATCGCATACCGAAATAATGTTTGCACTGCTGGGCTGTCTTTGCTACAATATGGCTACCAAAGCTGGCGGTCTGATAAACGGGATAGCCTAGAGGCCAACGCCGTTGGCATGTACATCAAGCGTTCTCTCGTTGTTTACTCCCGTACGTATCGGGCGCGCGACGATCGAAGATGCGTGCAGGGACGATGTACGGTGGGAGGCATCCCTGGACCGTTATGAGTCTTGCCATGCGAGACGCCGCGCATCGCCATCCACGGCGAGCCACCAACGGGAAGGGAGGGCCATTACCATGCGCCAGCAAGTGAATGCGGCCGAAATGCAGAAGCTCGATATCCTGCACCGGTCCGAAGCGAGGGCCGCTGCCCCGCCCCGCCGTGCCACGAAAGAGGGCAATCTTAACCGCCTCACGGATGGGGTGTTGTCTAGTCGCCTGCTGTCCGAGGCGGAGCGCGAGATCTTTTACGCATTGGTCGCGCAATTCGAGCACGATACGCCGCCGACGACGGTCGTCGATCAGTGGGCAATTGAACTCGTTGTGCTCCTCTTTCTTCAAATTCGTCGGGCCGTTGCCGTCGACAAGCATGCCGTCATCGAAACACTCGATGGCGCCCTCCGTGGGCATCTGCGTGCGCTGAAGGCCACAAAGTTGTCCCGTGAAGCGAAAGATCCCCGGGCAGCTATTGGCACCCCCGAGACGTGGTGTCGAGACATCCTGGCCT
>DASXVL010000017.1:0-3764 GCA_036504255.1 Armatimonadota bacterium
CCAAATCCCTCGTCAATGAACACCGTGGCCAGGTGAATGCCTCCGGCATAGGACTGCACGACATCGGCCAGGCCGAGCGCTAACGCCAACGAGGCCAAAAAGCTTTCCCCACCGGAGAGGGTCGCCACGGGACGCGCAGTGCCAGTATACGCATCGAACACTTCAAGATCAAGACCTGAGGTTTGCCGTTGATCGGTGCGCGTCGTCACGCGGTGCAGCGTGTAACGGCCACGACTCATGGCCAGCAGGCGTTTCGAGGCAACCAGCAGCACATCGTCGAGCAACGCCGCCAGTACAAAACGCTGAAACGTCATCCCCGCCCCATTACGTCCTGACGCGATATCGGCCAGATGACCGATCACGGCATAGCGTGCATCCAGTGCCGACGCGCTTGCGGTTAGCTCATCAAGCGTCATGCCTAACGCGGTGAGGTGGCTAAAATCCTGCCGCCGCTGTGCTTCATCGCGCAATAGCGTATCCAATACGCAACGGGACTCATGTGCCACGTTTTCGACGGTGACGAGATCCGGGAGGAGCAATCCCTCCGCCGCGCGCGACGCGCGCGCGGCGCGATCTTTCACGGCGGCCAGCTTATCAGCAAAAGTTCGTACCGTTTCCACCTTCGCGTCGAGCGCAGGAATGACCTGACACGCCTCACGGAACGCTTCGGCGCTGACAAACCCGTCCGCCAGCAAATTGGTCTCGAATGTACGCCGTTCAGATTCGACAACCTCACTCACGCGCCGTACATTCGCCTCCGCGAGTGTGCTACGTTCATCCCAGGCGATACACGCCTGCTGCGCGTCCTGCCACGTTGTCTGCGCTGACTCCCACTGTGTGCACAGTGCGTCGTACTGTGCTTGCGCCTGCCGAGTTGCCTCGGCTAGCGCTTGCGCATCACGATAAGCCTCCGGAATAGCACGTGCCCGTTCATCCTGCAGCACAGTAGCTTGCTCGTACAGGCGGGCAACGTCTGCCCGTTGCGCATCGGCCAACGCCAGTTGTGGATCGAGCGCTGCTTGTTGCGCGCGTAACGCGTCAAGCTCTAGCTGTAACTCCGTAGCACGCATGGCGGCGGCCTCCGCCATGGCCACGCGTTCACGCGCGTCCGCACAGTGCGTTGCCAACAGCGTGGTCTCGACGTCACGCAACTCGCCCAATTGCCCCACGCAAAGCTGGATTTCTGCATCACAACGCGCCACGTGTTGCTGCTGTGTCATGGCCGCTTCGCGCAGTTGGGATACCGCGTGCGCCTGGGCTTCGATCGCCGCACGAAGCGCATCCAACTCGGCAGACTCGGGCAGCACGCCTTCGGCCTGCGCCGGCGTCGGATGGTGGGTGGCCCCACACACGGGACAGGGCGTATCCGGCCGTAGTTCGCGTGCGAGGTGTGCTGCCTGTCCGGCGTCCCAAAGCTGCTGCAGGCGTAGGGCGTCTTCGCGTAGCTGCGTCAACCGCTCGTCCGCTTGTGCACACACGGCCAACCGCTCGGTCAGTTCGGCATTGCCGATTTGCCATGCCTGACACGCCTTGTCCAACTCCTGACGCAACCCATACTGGCGCTCAATGTCACGTAGCGCCATGCGATATGCCGTCAACTGCCCGGCATCTGCCTCCACCTGGTCTAACCCGTCCTGATGATCCTGCAGTGCTTGCCGCAGATGAATCGTCTGCTGGCGCAGTGCGCAGCAGCGTTGTTCCTGCGCTTCATGTACTTGCCGGTGATGGCGTTGTGCAGCCAGTGCCTCGGATAGCTCGGCGACTTTTACCGCGAGCCCTTGTAGCGCATGGAGCGTCTGCTGTGCAGCTTCGCGCTCAGGGGCGCGTCCCTGTTCATGGATAAATGCCGCCTGGGCGTGGGCAGAACGCTCCAATGCCGTCTTTTGGCCGAGGTGAGCATCGACCGCACGGTGCGCCGCCTCCTCCGCCTCCCGCACCCGTTGCTGAAGATCGGCTTCCTGGGTCGCCAGCGGAATCGCCTTGCGAATCGTCGCGATTTCATCTTGCAACCGTTCGATAGCCACACACTCCGCCTGCAGCGCAACAAGTGCGGCTTGTGCCGCATCGCGCTCTTGCAGTCTCGCCAGCACGGTACGGGTCTCGCTGAGGCTGTGCGCGGCGTCCTGCTCGCACTGACGCGCCTGCAGCACCTGAGCCGCCATGTCCGCCAGTTCCCCCTGACGTTGTGCCAGCAGCGCGTGTAAGGCCTCCACTGTGGCGACGCCGGCCTGTTCGAGCAGCGCAACTCGACGCTGTTGGCTGTCGCGCAATTCTCCCTCAAGTGTCTTGGCCACGCGCTTGAGTTCATCGGTGATGCGTTGATAGACCTGGGTTTGGAAGAGCGATTGTAAAATCACTTCCCGCTCGCTCGACGAGGAAAGCAACCAGGCGCGAAACTGTCCCTGCGGCAGCATGACCACCTGCCGGAATTGTGCGACTTTAAAACCGAGTACGTCTTCCACGGCCACAGTGACTTTGTTCGCTTGTGCGGCAATGACGGCGCCTTCTTCAGCATCCTCACGACAATCCGTCCTGTGCCAGAGCGTCGCTTGCGCACCGTCAACACGTACGCCCTCGCCACGCAATTTAGGACGTGATTGCTCTGGGCGACGCCACACACGATACCGTTCCGCGCCGATGGCAAAGTCGAACGTTACCTCGGTGGCAACGTTTGGCTCGGCTTGGTGGCAACGCATCTGCTGTCCCTTGCGCTCCCCGCCGGACGTTTCGCCATAGAGTGCAAAACACATCGCGTCGAGAATGGTCGATTTGCCTGCGCCGGTGGGACCATGAATCAAAAAGAGACTCCGGTCATCCAATAGGCGAAAATCGAGCACTTGCCGTGTGGCAAAGGGACCGAAGGCATCGATAGTCAAAACCAACGGTTTCATAGCGGCAACGCCTCCCGTTCCTGTAAGGCGAACTGATTCGCGAGGTCGGCGAAGGACGCGGCCGTGGCGTCTTCAATTGGCGTGCCGGTCACCTGCGCATAAAATGCGGCAAAGAGATCGCTCGGTTCCAACGCGCGATGATCGATGCCCGCTCCCGCGGACGCACCATCCCCCATGAGCACGGGACGCTCCAGGTGCAATACATTGGGATATACCTCCCGGAGTTTCCCCATGGGATCGAGAATAGCGCCGCGGTCAAGCAGGGTCACCTCCAGATAATCCTCACGGCTGTGGGCTGGGTCAGGTGTGTTCAGCAAATCCTGCAGCAACCCGCTGATGCGTCGCACGGCGCGCCGTGGCGTCAGTGCAATACGTTCGATGTGGCAGAGTCCCTGCGCATCCATTTCCACCAAACTCACCGACTTGGGCTGATCCGCTTCGTCAAACGAGTAAGGCAACAGCGAACCGGCATAATGGAGCCGATCACCCGCGAAGGTTTGTGGTCGGTGGAGATGACCGAGTGCAACGTAGTCGAACCCTGCAAACACGTCAGTGCTCACGGACGCCGTTCCGCCGACGGAGAGCGGGCGCTCCGAATCATCCGCCGTCGCTCCCCCCGCGACAAAGGCATGAGCAATCACGACCGAGCGCAGACCGGACGGGCGCTGGGTGCGGATGCCCCCAAGCAACGCGCGCAACGCCCCCTCATGGGTCGTCAACTCCGCCTCTCCGAGCGCCTCGCGCATCACGGCCGGTTCGGCATACGGCACGGGGTAAAAGCCTACCGCCCCATGTTCGTCGGGAATGAGAAGCGGCTGCACCGGCGTGGTAAATGGACCGACCACGTGCAAGCCGCGCTCGGCGAGTAAGCGG
>DASXVL010000018.1:0-8108 GCA_036504255.1 Armatimonadota bacterium
GCCCAACGTTTTGTGCCGATTTGTGCTCAGGTCTGTCTCGTTCCCTGCCTTGACGCGTGCATCGGCGGGGTATAGAATACGCAGGTTGTGTAATGCGCCTGGTCTGCCGGGTTGTGCGTGGAATGCTGTTGTGCCACGCCGCATGCCACACTACTAGCCCTTGATGGCGTCACACCCAACGCCGTCGATACCATAGGGTTGAAAGGTGGTGGTTTCGCGTATGGACGCTGGTCCTAGTCATAAGTCACCCATCTCACATAGCTGGCACTGGCCTGGGGCAACCGTAGCCGTCCAAGAGAGCCATGCGCGAGCCGACCACGAGGAATACACCATCCACGCCTGACGACGGCGTCCACCTTCCTCTTGATCTGCCGCCGTAATGGCATCGTTTCGGACGTTACCAGCCTACACTCGCCACGTATCCTGTCTGACAGGAGTATTGCGTCTGCGACATCTTCGACCTCGCTACACCGTCGCCCCGTGCCTGTGCCCATTCTCTCGAAAGGACTATTGAGCATGTACACGAGTGAAAATCGCGCGGTGCGCACCGAACCGCCAAGTCGTGACGAGCGCACGGAAGACCCTCCGCCCGCTCCGGGCGCAGTGCGGGTCGCCCGCGCCGCACGCCCATGATCGCTTGATCGTAATGGATTCAGCCGCATGGGAAGACAGGCGGGCCGCCGGGAAGCTCCCGGTGTGCGATGTCGAGGAATACCATGACGCGAGAACTGACGAGTGTAAACACAGCGCCCCGCGCACGGATGGTGCGCTCACCATGGGCGCGCCGTTTGTGGATGTTTTGTATGGTGGCCGGTCCCGGGCTCATCGTGATGGTCGCGGACAACGATGCCGGCGCCGTCTCGACCTATACCGAAGCCGGCTATCGCTACGGCACGAAACTGCTGTGGCTGCTCCTGTTACTCTTACCCTGCACCTACTTCGTGCAGGAAATGGTCGCCCGCCTGGGTATCGCCACCGGCCAGGGCCACGCCGCGATGATCTACAAGCGGTTCGGCAAATGGTGGGGCATCTTCTCGCTGGTCGATCTGGAAGTGGTCAACTTTCTGACCATGGTCACCGAGTTCGCCGCCATCAACCTGGTCGCGACGAAGCTGGGCATCTCGCCGTTCATCGCCGTGCCGGTCGTGGCCAGCGGGCTGATTATCATGGTGTGCACCGCCAGCTATCGCCGCTGGGAGCGCATCACCATCTTTCTCTGTGCGTTGGACCTGGCCTGGCTCGGCTATGCCGTGTACCTTGGTCCGTCTGCGGGCGCGGTGGCGCACGCTGTTTTGGTACCGCAACTCCCGGCGGGCGGCGTCACCAGCCAGTTGCTGTTTCTGGTCATCGCCATTGTCGGCACCACCATCGCGCCGTGGCAGTTGTTCTTTCAACAGAGCTGCGTGGCGGATAAGCGCCTGCGCTTTGCCGATCTCACCTGGGAGCGCATCGATACCCTGGTGGGTGCGGTCATCGTCATTGTGGTGGCCGGCTGTATGATGCTCGCCGGGGACGCGGCACGGCGCTTGGGCCTGTCGGTCACGCATTACGATCCGGCGCAAATGGCGGTGTTTCTCGGGAAAACCTACGGCCCGCTCGTGCAAAATGGCCTGCTGTTGCTCATGTGCAACGCGGCTATCCTGGGCACCACCGCGATTTCACTCTCCAGCGCGTGGGCGTACGGCGAGGTGAAAGGCTGGCCTTCCAGCCTGGAGCTCAGCGTGAAGCAGGCGCCGGGGTTCTACGCGTTGTATGCGCTCGCCGTGGGGCTGGCTGCCGCCATCGTGCTCATTCCCGACGCGCCGCTGCAGTTGATCATTCTGGGCGTGCAGGTGCTCGCGGGCATTATGCTCCCCTCGGCGATCATCTTCTTGCAGTTACTACTGAACGATCGTGAACTATTGGGCGACTACGTGAATACGCCCTGGAACAACGTGGTGAACTGGACGATCATCATCGTCCTTTTCGCGCTGTCCTTGACATTAGCCGCGCAAGTCGTGGCCCCGAACCTGTTCCCACGTGGGTAGTGATATTTCGCAAAGGAGGAAACGACCATGGTGTCAACAATCAATGTGACCGAGGCTCCCCGCTTCTACCTCGTACATCCGCTGGATGATGTGCGTGAGGAGAAATGCGATGCGGAGGGGCTGGGCCCCATGCCGCTGACCCCGAGCGTGCGCGTGTCGCTGCTCGCGCTACGCGGCTACCTCATCGTGATGGGCCTGCTCGTCTGTTACCACGTCATGGACCTGGCGGGTGTGTTCACGCACCTGCGCTAAAAGGGAGTTGTACGAAATGGATCGACATAGACCCTAGGGCCGCCGATGCTATCATCGACGGCCCTTTTATTTGCCCTGGAAGTGGGACGGTGTTTGGCTGGCGTAACCACATCGGCAGGTGCCTGTCCCCTTCCACCACCGTCTATTTCGCCCCGCCACAACGCCACTGCCACCGTCATTCCACGCTCCCGCCTACCCGCACATGCACGATTCGTCACTTTCCGGTATACTATGCTCCGGTTCACGCTATGGCTATCGTCTTTCTTCAACTACAAAATGTCTGCAAAGCCTTCGGTGACGAAGAGATCCTGAACGACATCTCTCTGCAAGTGCGCGAGGGGGAATGTTTCGGCCTCATCGGACCCAATGGTTCTGGCAAATCCACCATGTTCCGTATCATCACGGGGCAGGAAACCGCCGATACCGGCGACGTCGTGGTTCCACGCGGCGTGCGTGTCGGGTATCTACTGCAGGACGCGGAGGTGGCTGCGGGCAGCACCGTGCTCGCCTGCCTGCTTGCCTCGCGCGAGGATTTGAATACCATCACGACGCGCATGCACGAGCTGGAGGCGGCGATGTCCGCCCCCAACGCGCATGACGATACGCGTACCTTCGACCGTCTGCTGCACGAACACGCGCACTTGGCCGAGGAGTTCCACCGCCTGGGTGGCGACACGCTGGAGATGGACGCCGCGCGTATTTTGCGTGGGCTCGGGTTGTCCGAGGACTTCGATACCGCCGAAGTGGCCACGCTTTCCGGTGGACAAAAACGCCGGCTCGCGCTCGCCGAATTGCTCCTCGCCACTCCCGATCTGCTGCTGCTCGACGAGCCGACCAACCATCTGGATTTGGCGGCGATTAGCTGGCTGGAGGAGTACCTGCGCGCCTATCGCGGCGGCGTGCTCATCGTCTCCCATGACCGCTATCTACTCGATAATGTGGCGAACCATATCGCCGAGATCGAGGACACGCGGCTGCGCCAATTCGACGGCAACTACACCGCCTATTATGAGAAGAAAACGGCAGAAAACGCCATGATGCTCAAGCGCGCGGACACCATCGCCCGCGAGCGAGCGCGCTTGGCGGAAGTGATCCAGCGCCTCTTCAGTTTTCGCCAGTTTACGCGCATGCGCAGCATGCAGAAACAGCTCTATAAGTTAGAACAAATCACTCTACCCGGCGAGGTGGACAAAACGCGCATGGCCTTCAAGCCAAGCCGCGACAGCGGGCGCGAAGTGCTGACGGTGGAAGGGCTGCGCAAGCGGTTCACCGACAGCCCGCTGCTGGAAAAGGTTACCTTCACGCTCTGGCGCAAGGACCGCGTGGCGCTGCTCGGGCCCAATGGCTCGGGGAAGACGACGCTGCTGCGCCTGTTGGTCGAGGAGATGAAGGCCGACGGGGGCAAATCGCATTTTGGGCACCAGGTGAATTGGTACTACTACGACCAGGAGGGGCGCAATCTCGATCCGCGCCTCAGCGTGATCCAAGAAGTCGCGCGCATCAATCCGCGCCTTGGGCAATCGGAAATTCGCGGGGCGCTGGCGCGCTTCCTCATCTTTGGCGAGGACGCTGAACGTCCGGTGAGCACGCTCTCCGGTGGCGAGCGCAGCCGCGTCTCGTTGACGAAGATGTTTCTCTCCGGCGCGAACCTGCTCATCCTCGACGAGCCCACCAACCACCTGGACATCGACGGCAAGGAATCGTTGGAAGCAGCGCTGGCCGACTACACCGGCACTGTGCTCATGGTCTCCCATGACCGCTACTTCATCGACCGTGTCGCCAATCGCGTGCTCGAACTGCACGAGGGCAAGATTCGCGACTACATCGGCAACTACACCGAGTTCCTGGCCAAGCGTGAGGCCCTCGCCCAGCAAGCCGTCGCCCCGACCCCGAACAACAAACGCCCTACCACCAACGCGCCCGCGCCGAGTGCCAAGCAGGCGGACAAAGGCCGGTCGCGGCAATACTGGCAACGCCAGCATGCGCAGTTAGAAAACAGCATCACGGAACTCGAGACGCGCAAGGAAGAATTGGAAGGCCTGCTCGCGGACGCTGCGCTCTACAGCGACGGCCGCCGCGCCAAGCAAGTCACCGAGGAGCACCAGCGCCTTGTCCGCGAGCTGGAGACCGCCTACACCTACTGGGAAGCCGCCGGTGAAGAACTCATCGCGCTGGAAACCCAGGCGGAAGAAGCGCGCATGGCCCGGCAACGCGGGTAAGTCGGCACCATGGCCTTGAGGAAATGTTACTTCCTTATGCATGCCTACTGTCCTGATTGAAGGCTTTGCCTCTCCACCCGGCTGGTAATACAGAAAGGCCTGCCCTCGGCATGAGGGCAGGCCTTCCTTGCGAGAACCGGAATAGCGGATGCACGGCATCACTGCGCATAGCGCGCGGTAACCTCGTCGGCCATCGCCGCCCACTCCCACACGCGCTGCGGCTCGTAGCGGACGGTGCTGATGTCTTTCAAAATTACTTCCACGATGCAGCCGTGGCGTTGCGTGGCTTCCAGCGCCAGTTCCAAATCTTCGCGGGCGTTGTCCAGGTGCCACACATCGGTCGCGAGCACGGCGGGATTCGGTTTGCGCGAAAAGACGTAGCGGTTGCCGATATTCTCCGCCCCTTGCTCCAGGTTCACCCAGGGACTCATGGATATTTTACGCAGGTTGGGGATCTGGGAGATGACATCGATTTTGCGGTGCAATGGCTCGCAGCAACCATAATAGTTGAGGCCGAAGCGCCGGTACCAGCGTAGTTCGTATTGCAGTGCGAATTCGTCATGCATCGCCGGTGAGACTTCGGAGAAGATTTGCGCCGCCCCGATCGTCCACTGGTTATGCGCCCGCACGTGCGCGGGGTCATAATCTGCGCCGGGCAATTCATCGCTATAGCCAACCGGGCCGTCACCGACATTATTCAGCGCCAACAGATTCAATTGTTCATACTGGTCCAGACGGTGCAGGTAGGCGGACACCAACCGATCAATGCCTTTGTGCACAAGCTCCGGCCGTTCCAGCATATCCTCCAGCGCTTCCTGCACACCCCACCAGCGCACGAGCTCGTCCCACGGGGCGAACCATTGCGCGCCAATCCCCTGCTGCGCTACCGGGAGAACGCCATCAAAAATCTCCTGGTTCCGGGCGAGGAGCTGCGCGCTGGCGTCCCAATCTACGCTGACCTGCGGCATCTTGATCTTTTCCAGGTCTGCTTCGTCACGTATCTGAATATTAAAATGGCGTGAGACGACGTCGTTGTCACCATCCGTACGCACGATATCCACATCTTCGGAGATTCCGAAGCCGGTATCGTGGATGACGAGCGGCACGGTCTGCAACGGCTCGATGACCATGTCCACCGGCATGTGCCGCCATTGATACAGCTTACGGCGCAACCCGACCTCGATCTTGCGGCAGAAATCGTCGGTACTACGCGTGGTCAATTCGTTATCGACATCCAGCTCATGCCAGGGGAGCTGGCAGATGTTCACCATCGGCTTTACCGGCTGCAGCCCGTTGAGGCGCGTCCACATGGCGCGCTTCTCCGCCATCACCGGCAACGCGGCGATCTCCGCGAGCTCCTGGGCCAACTCGCGCAGGACGAGGTAATCTTGTGTCAGTACGCTCATACGATATCTCCTCTGAAAAGAGAATACGCCTTCTTTTACAGATTCCGCCATAGAAATTTTGCAGAAGTTCCTGTACAATCCACAGATAGGAGCCATGACTAGATGGAGACGGTACTTAGCACGCTGATAACCCGCCAGGAAACGGCCAATCGCACCTGGTGCGATACGACGTGGGCAGGAAGCTGGCAAAATGAAACCTTTTCGCGCCTGTACTGGCTGGTGGATGGGGAGGGTGTGGTGGTGTGGCAGGAACAAGAATTCGTCCTGCGCCCCCACCGGCTCTACGTGATTCCCGGACGTGCGCACTATCGCTACTACTGCCCTGATCACATGGACATTTATTGGGTCCACTTCTCGGCGCAGGTCTTCGGCACGGTCGATTTTTTCTCCTTGCTCGGTAACCTGCATACGGTAGCGGTCGCGGATGTTGACGCCGTGCATGCTGTATGGGAGGGGCTCCTCGCCGCCCATCGCCGGGGAAGCATTGCCGGCGCACTGGAGGCCGACGGTCTGCTGCGGGTACTGCTCGCGCGTTTCCTGGAGAGCATCCAACCGGAAAGCTATACCAAACAAATCCGCGAAGTCCAGCGGTTCAGCGAGACGTTGGACTATATCGATCGCCACCTGGAGGATCATCTGACGCTGGATATCCTCGCGCAGCGCCTGCAGTTGCATCCGACGTATTTCGCCAATATCTTCTCCACCTGTTTTGATGAAGGCCCCATCGCCTACGTCACCCGTCGAAGAATCGAGCGCGCACAAGGCTTGCTCTGGCGTAGCACACTCTCTATTCAGGCCATCGCCAACGCGGTGGGCTTCAGCGACCCCTTCTATTTCTCTCGCGTCTTTGCCCGCCACGCCGGCATCTCCCCCTCGCAATTCCGCCGGCGGTGCCGAACATTTATGCCTTGAAAGGCTGTGGCAAACGCCAGGCGTCTTTGCCGCGCGTCAACTTCGCGGAGCCGTGTTATACTCTTGTGCAACTTGGCGCTGTCTGCGCTCCGAGTTATGACAGCCAACAGCGGAGGAACGAAGCATGGCCTATGATCTTCGCCCATTTATGCAGTGGATTATGACCGAGTTCGAGCCGGAGGTGCGTGTCGGGCCGACGGCGGGGTGCTATGCGCGCAGGCGCGACGAGCAGTTTACGCATCTGTACGGTGTGGCGGATATGGCCTGCGTGCTGTACGCCATGGACGCGCTACATCCCGACGCGGAAGAGCATGCCTCCTGGCGGCGCGAGCTGCAAGCGTTGCAGGACCCCGAGAGTGGCTATCTCCTTGCCAAGCCGGCGGACCATGGGCGATTACATAATACCGCCTTCGCGCTCGCGGCGATGAATCTGCTGGCGATAGCGCCGTTGTACCCGTTACGCTTTGCCGACGCCTACCTGACCCCGGCGGCGCAACAGGCGTTTCTCGCCAGTCTGGATTGGTACACCAACGTCTATGCCCACAGCCATGATGGCGCGGGGCTACCCGCGGCGTTGACATTAGTGCCCGGTACCGTGCCCCGTGAGTGGTTCACGGCGTATTTTGCCTTGTTGGATAGCTATTTTGTGGCAGAAAACGGCATGATGGGGCTGGAGAAGTCGGCGGCCGGTGATTGCGATCAAATCGGCGGTACGTTCCACTACGCGTTTTTATACGAGCATTACCATCGGCGCATGCCATATCCCGAGCGGCGTATCGACGCGATTCTCGGCTTGCAGCTCGATAGCGGCGAATGGCATCCGCTCAATCCCTGGTGGCTCACCTTCGACGCGCTTTACCTGCTCACGCGCACGGTGCGCTTCACCCCCTACCGAGTGGACGACGTGACGCGCGCCGCCCGGCGCGTGGTGGCGTTCTGCTACGAACGGGTGATGGATGCGGCGTTCCGCAATGACCCGGAGACCACCCCCCATAAGCTGACCGCCATCACCGCCATCTTCGCGGAAGCGCAACACTTTTTCGGATATGACGAGATCATCACAGATCGCCCACTTCGTCTCGTGCTGGACAAGCGACCGTTTATCTAACTTGGAAGGCAGCAGGGCTCGCTGCTTCACCCGGCAGAAACAGCAGCACGACTTGAGCCCTCATCCGCAAACACTATCACTTGGCGACTGGATTCCTGTCACGATGGACATCTGACCACCAGCCCAGCCGCAAGTCCTTAGCACTGTTTGGAAGGGTTCGAGCCGCAGCGAGTCCCGCTCTCTC
>DASXVL010000019.1:0-13316 GCA_036504255.1 Armatimonadota bacterium
TATCCGTGCGGCGAAAGGGAGCCGGGCGCCAAATTGGAAACGCTCTGGCGCTCTCGCGGGCACGTGTCAGTATGCACGACAGGCGCGCCACAGCGGGCGCGCGCTACAGACGCTCAATCTGCACTGCCAGATACAATGTGCAACCCACTACATATCGCGTATTGGGAACGTTGGCACTCGTGATTCCCAGATGCCATACGCTAAACGCTTGCTCACACCACGAGACAGGCTGCACGACACTACACAATGCGTAACTTGTAGTAGGGTTTTCCCAAGCTGCTCCTTCGGCTGTTATTTTGTACTGCCGGAACAGGTGGGAGCGCTGGAAATCAAGTACGAAAGCTGGGATACGAGGTGATGAAGTATTCCAATGTAGTGGAGTATCTAACCCATCTCGGTATTATGCGCAGAACAGACTCTCGACGAAAGCCCTTGCCAGACATTTAGCCTTGACATACAATACCATACCGCTCGAGAAAACCAGCGAACTCAAACACGACTATTACCAGAGTGAGCAAAAATGAGTTTACTCAAAGAGTTATTTCCAGAGCTTGTAGCTGAGATTCGTGCATTATTACACGCGGAAGGAAGCGATGAGCTGATCTCGTCATTAGAGACGGCAACAGTTGCCGATAAGTGCCGATGCGGGGATGATTTTTGTTCGTCCATTCGCACCGCACCAAAGCCAAATGGTCCCTATGGACCTGGCCACCATACCATGGTCCTCGGCCCAGAACGTGGCATGATTAATCTTGACATTGTTAACGGTCGAATCGTATACATTGAAGTGATTGACAGACCGGATATCCACGAAATGGTACATAATAGGATTCATTGATCTCGCCAGCATTAGGCCGAACGGGCGGCAATAAACATGCTACCGAGGGTGATAAATTGAGCGCTCACCGCGACCCAACTGGGAATGCCGAATGCCGGCAGGAAGAATACGCCAAAATAGATGGCATTGAAGAGCAGCACTTTCCGAAAACCGAGCTCGCTGAAATACATCACGGACAAGACAAGCATCGCCACGAATCCGATTAACCCCATTGTTATGCCTCCTGACTAAACGGTGGGTGTGTCATGCTGCCAGTATACTACATCATAAAAGTGGTAACAATGGAGGACAGCAAAACGCGCGGGCGCCGAGGGGTGACCTGGATAGCACATTGCCGGTTCTGTGGTATGGGAGCGGGGCGCTCTGCGCTACGGGCAGGCCGGAGAGCTCGCCAAGGTTCCTGCCGCGCCGCGCCCCGTCCGAATGGTGCACTGGGGGTATTATCGGGGAAAAGGGAGCGTCACTTGTGGTAGGATAGTAGACGGGGAGGTGAGATATGTGTTATTCCGTGACCTTGTATCTGCCGGGGGATGTGGATCAATCAGTGATAGCAGAGATCTTTGAGCGTCATCATCTACGCTTTGTAGCGAATCACGTCCCATTACAAGCCACCCCAGGAAAAACCGAAATCGAATTGTTGATGTTATATCAAGGCTGTGATTGCTCTTTTGTTGGTGATGCCATCCTTGACTTTAAATCAACCGCGGAAGAAAGCGAACGAAAGAAGATGGAGTTGCGGCAGAAGAACAACTGGAGTACCGCAAAACTTACGCGTGCGCAGGCTGATCAAGAAAAGGCGCGGGAAAGCCACGGCAAAGATTTGACCCCTGAAGAATTAATTGTCTTGATAACAGAGGTGTTGGAGCAAACGCATTCCTTCGGTATCTATTACATCTGGTGTGGCATAATGATTAAAAACAGACCCTTTTCGAAAGAACGTATTCACCTAGCGGAGCTATCACCGGAGCGCATGGCAGCTTTCGAGCCCGGCATCCGCTATCAGATCATCAAGTAGCCAGTTTGTATCCTTCATTCATGAACTCGTTCCTACGCCCCTTCCGATAGTCGGAGGGGGCGTTTTTGCGTTCAGAAGAGGGGACGGTGGAAGCCCCGTTGACGCACACGAGCACCCGTCAAGCGGGATCAAACACCAGCCGTCACTTATAGTACGGTTCCCTTCATCACCACCGAACTGCACGAACTTCGGTCCTATGCATAACCTGTAGTGCCCCGTCGCCTTGCGGGCTCTTTGTCCCCGGCGGGGACCGGATGAGTTTAACCCGGCAGGCAATGCCGGGGACGGGATACCGCGCGGCGCAGAGTCCCGGCGGGGACTGACCTGTTGGGGTTGGGCTCGGTTCCCCGGCAGTTCCTGCCGGGCTAAAATCACGGCGTCCCGCTGGGACGCCCGTACGCATCGGCGATATGGGATAGTGTATAATCATGCGGGCGTTGGACGGGAAAGCTGAGCAAGGCATGAGGGGTGCTGTTGTTGTCTCGGCGGAAGGTGCGACATGGGGGATGCGGGAAGCGCGGATTTTTCATACCGGGATGCGTTGATCATAGACTGCATTCGATCTCACCGACGAGGCGTGACCCTTGCTGATCTTCTCGGCTGGCAGGATGCTGTTGATCGTAGCTATCCCACATGTGCAGACCTGGATATGGCATTACGTCGTTTTATGGCGATCGGCTTTGTTGTCAACGCAGGAGACCGTTTCATGCCGACCGCGTCATTATTGCAGTGGCGCCCGGACACGAAGGCGAAGCCTGATACCGCCTACGACTCCTTCACCCAACTCGCAGCGCAACTCAATGCCCTCGCCGTCGCACCGGCAGGTGACGAGACCACGTTACCTGATCGAGTGGTGGATGAGGAAGCCTTCCAACAGGCACTCCAGCGGTGTCATCGATCAGCGGATCGACTTGGCATCATTCTCCTTGTCGTCGGCATATTACTTCTCGGCATTGCCTTTAAATTGGTGTTCACTTATCCAGTCTTCGGCTTGCCCGTATCCGTATGTCTCCTCCTTTTGACATTGATAATTTTCCTGCGAAGAAAACGTTGATCGCTGCAGGCAACTGCTCTGGACCTACGCATTCCCCACAATCTGCCTGGCGATATCCGGCTTCCCGGCAGGGGCCGGATACCGCGCTGCTCAGAGTCCCAACTTCCGCACGTACGGTGGGGAACGAAAGACGCCAATCAGGAGATTGGCGTTCCCAGGGGGGACGGGGTACAGCGAGAGCGGTGACTACAATTGTGCCCCCACCCTCTTGACGAACTGCACAGTCGTTCATACACTTTATTTAACAAAGTACTTTGAAGGGGTAATCTACTACAGGAGGAGCAAACATGGACAATAGCAGTGAATCACTGATACCTGCGTTACCATCAGTCGTTGCAGAAGACTCCTCGGCGAGCGAGCGCGTCGCGGCGCCGTGGAACTACCAGCGCCTGTTGCTGGCACTGGTGATCAGTTTCGTGTTGCAGATGCTGTTTCTTCCCTGTATGTGCGCTGAAGGGACGGGGAAGGTCGATTTTGCGTTGATGTTCGACGGCTATGTCGTGTTGCGCCTGCTGGTGGCCTGGCTGCGCAACGAACGGGGACGTACCTGGGTGTTTTACAGCGTGCTGTTGTATACATCACCCGTCTGGATCACCATACTCATCAGCGTTTTAGCGCATCGCTGACGGGTAGTGGTGCGGCAGGCACTGCTGGGAACGCCACTCTTCCGCGTGGAGAACGAAGACGCCAATCAGGAGATTGGCGTTCCCAGGGGGGACGGCGAAGTTTGGGCGGCGGTCGGCACGGCTTGCAGATATTCGCCGAGTTCTTCCGCTCTACCCCAGCGAAAAGGCTGGACGCGCGCGGCGAATTGGTGTACAACGTGGGGGCATCGGCGTTGGCCTGTGGGTCGGGCGTCGAGAAGCATTCACTTTGTGATGGAGAGCGTATCATGGCGGTAAAATTGCCGGCACTGTTTTGCGAGCATATGGTGCTGCAACGTGACATCCCGCTCCCGGTGTGGGGCTGGGCGGAGAGTGGTGAGGCGATTCGCGTGGAGATCGCCGGCGTGCAGGCCACGGGCGTGGCGGGCGCGGACGGACGCTGGCGCGTGACGCTGCCGGCGCTGCCGGCCGGCGGCCCGCATACCCTGACCGTGTGCGGCGCGAACACCGTCACGGTGGCGGATGTGCTGGTGGGCGACGTGTGGGTCTGCTCCGGGCAGTCGAACATGGAATGGCCGCTCAACTCGGTGAACGACGCGACGGAGGAAGTGGCGGCGGCGCAGTACCCGGCCATGCGCCTCTTTACCGTGCCGAAGACCGCCGTGATCGAAGCGCGCGTCGACACGGATGCCTACTGGTCGCTGTGTGAGCCGCGTTCCGCGGAAGCCTTCTCCGCTGTCGCGTATTTCTTCGGACGCGAGCTGCACTCCGCCCTGGACGTGCCCATCGGCCTCATCAACACCTCCTGGGGTGGCACGCTGGCCGAGGCGTGGACGAGCCGTGAGGCGCTGCTGAGCGAGCCGGAACTGCGCGACATGGTGACCGATTATGAAAAAGTGTTGGCCAACCCTGATGCGGCGGCGCGCGAATCCGCGGCGGCGGTGCAGGCCTGGTGGGACACGTACACGCATGATCCGGGGAACTTCGGGCTCGCGAAGGGCTGGGCCGCGCCGGAGACCGATACCCGCAACTGGCCGACCATGAAACTGCCGACCAAGTGGCAAGGCGCCGGTCATCCCTACAGCGGCGTGTTCTGGTTCCGCAAAGAGGTGAATGTCCCCGCCGACTGGGCGGGCCGCGAGCTGGAACTGGGCATCGGCGCGTGCGACAAAGACGACCAGACCTACTTTAACGGCGTGCAGGTGGGCAGCTTGACGCACCTGGATCGCGCGGACTCCTGGTGCACGCTGCGTAGCTATCCCGTGCCGGGTGCGCTGGTGCGCCCAGGGAAAAACGTCATCACCGTGCGCGCCTTCAGCTACGCCTATGACGGCGGCCTGATCGGTCCCGCCGGGAGCATGCGCCTCACCGCGCCGGGGTCCGACCCCATCTTCCTCGACGGCGACTGGCAGTATCAGGTGGAGCACAACCTCGGGCAGGTGCCCGGAATGCCCGCCCCGCCGCTGGGCGACGGCAACCCGAACTCGCCCTTCGCGCTCTTTAACGGCATGATTGCGCCGTTGCTGCCCTACGCCATCAAAGGCGCCATCTGGTACCAGGGCGAGTCGAACGCCGACCGCGCCGAGCAATACCGCACACTCTTTCCCACCATGATTTCCGATTGGCGGCGCGCGTGGGGCCAGGGCGACTTCCCCTTCTACTTCGTGCAGTTGGCAAATTACATGTCCGACCCCGTTGAGCCGGTGGACACCGCCTGGGCGCGCCTGCGCGAAGCGCAGACCATGACGCTGAGCCTGCCGCACACCGGCATGGCGGTCATTATCGACATCGGCGAGCCGAATGACATTCACCCGCGCAACAAGCAGGACGTCGGTCGCCGCCTGGCGCTCAACGCGCTGGGTACCGCCTACGGACATACGCTCACCTACTCGGGCCCGCTCTACCGTGCCGCAACAGTCGAGGGCAACGCCATCCGCGTCACCTTCGATCACGTGGGCGGCGGCTTGCTGGCCAAGGGCGGCGCTTTGCGCGGCTTCGCCATCGCCGGGGCGGACAAGCAGTTCATCTGGGCCGAGGCGACGATTGACGGCGACAGCGTCGTCGTCTCCAGCCCCGTCGTGCCTGCGCCGGTGGCCGTGCGTTATGGCTGGGCGAATGATCCGCAATGCACGCTCTATAACGACGCGGACCTCCCCGCCTCGCCCTTCCGCAGCGACGACTGGCCCCTGCTGGTCCCCGCCGGCGTGTGCTGATCTCCTATTAGCGGCGAAAATTGAGGCCCGGTGTGGATGTTCCGCACCGGGCCTCGCCGTTTGCGTGGGGGGCGGCACACCGCAGCAGAACATACCGTCGTCTCCCCGTTGTAGGGGCCGCCCTCCGTGGCGGCCCGCACGTATTGCGACCGCAGTCGTGCGGCGTGAAGGGGACGGGTTGTGAATTGATGCGGCGCACCTTACCGCTCACGCGACCATGGGACACCAAAACACCACCACGGGCCGCCACGGAGGGCGGCCCCTACAACGGGAAGACGCATGCGGCGGTGGCCAGCGCAACCTGCGGCCCCGCTGGCGAATTATTTCTCCTCGCCGTCGGTTAACTTCACGCCCAGCGTTTTGAGCGCGTTGAGCACTTCCACCGGGAAGAGGACGACGGTGTTCGACGGGTTGGGGCCGAGTCCATCGAGCGTCTGCAGCGTGCGCAGTTGCATGGCGCCGGGGCTCTTGAGCATGGTCGCCGCCGCTTGGGAGAGGTTATCCGCCGCCAGTTTGTCGCCTTCCGCCTTGGTAATGGTGGCGCGCTTCTCGCGTTCCGCGCTTGCCTGCCGCGACATCATGCGCTTGAGTTCCTCGGGCAGTTCGATGTCCTGCAGGCGGATGGAGTCCACGTGCAGCCCCCATTCCTTTATGTGCTCCTCAATGTTGAGGCCGATTTGCTGCTGGATGTGTTCGCGTTCGGAGAGCAGGTCATCGAGTGAGAGCCCGCCCACTACGTCGCGCAGCGCCGCCTGCGCGTACTGCGCGATGGCGAAGCGGAAATCCTGAATCAGCGTGATGGCGCGTTGCGCGTCGGTGACGAGGAAGAAGAGCGCGCCGTCGATCTCCGCCGGCACGTTATCGCGCGTGATGACCTTCTGCCGCGGAATGTTCAGCACCAGCGTGCGCGTATCCACAAAGCGCACGTATTCCAGAATGGGGATGATGTAGAGCATGCCCGGCCCGCGCACGCCCTGAAATTTGCCCAGGCGCAGCACCACGCCCCGCTCCCACTGCGCCGCCACGCGCACCCCGGAGACGAGGGTGTTCCAGATGATCGCCACGATGATACCGATGGCCACCGCAACGAAGGGGGAGAGCGCCCCGCCACGGTAGGCGAGGTAGAGGATGATGGCCAGCACGATCATCGGGATAAGAAAGAGGATGCCGCGTAACGCGGAACCCAGTGAGGCGTGTTCACCCACCGGCTGCGCATAGACGCGCGCGGAATACTGTGTATCCATGACGTGGCTCCTTCCGACACCAAAGACGCTATACGGATTGTGTGTTGTCATGCACGCTGCCCTGTTGCACATGTCAGCGTCTGGCGTATAGCGTATAGCGTATAGGGGACGATGGCACGCGGAATTCCCAGACGCTATACGCCATACGCTAAACGCTTGCTCACACCACGAGACAGGCTGCACGACATGACAGAAGGCGTATATTTCCCTTCACTTCTCCACTTCTCCGGCGCGGGGGGAATCCTTGTCACAATTTTGACCAATTACTATTCGCCCGCCACTGGCGGCATCTGAGCGACCAAGGGATTTTTACGCAGCAAAAAGACGAGAGGGATCATGGCGATGAAGATGATGACGATCACCATGAAGACCTGGTTGAAGGCGAGCACCACGGCCTGGCCGTTGATGGTGTTTTGCAGCGTGGCGAGGGCTTGCTGGTGCGCCACGGCGAGACTGGAGCCTTTGCTGACGAAAAACTGTTGCAGTTGCGCCAGGCGTATTTGCGTGGCGGGGCCATAGGGCGTGAGGTATTCGGCGAGGAAGGCGGCGTGCGTTTTCGTCAGGTGGTCGAGATGGGTGGAGAGGTAGGCGATGCCCGCGCTGCCGCCCAACTGGCGCGCCAGGTTAAAGAGCCCCGTACCATCGGCGAGCTGCTGCCCTTGCAGCACGCGCAGCGTGGCCACGGAGAGCGGGACGAAGAGAAAGGCGAGCGACGCGCCGCGCACGACCCAGGGCCAGAAGAGGTCGCCCGGCCCGGTCTCCAGCGTGAGGCGGGTAAAGCCGAGCATGGACACGGCAAAGACGACCACGCCGACGAGGGCGAGCAGGCGGGCGTGCACGCGCGTGACCAATTTGCCCATGATGGGCATCATGAAACCGGTGGCCAACCCGCCCGGCAGCAGAATCATGCCCGTTTGCGCGGCGGTGTAGTGGCGCACCTGCTGCAGAAAGACCGGCAGCAGAAAAATGCCCCCGTAGAGCCCGACGCCGAGCGCCACCTGGATGATGATGCCGGAGGTGAAACTGCGATTCTTCAAAATGCGCAGATTGACGGCGGGATATTTGGCGTGCAGTTCCCAGAGCACGAAGCCCAGCAGCCCGGCGGCGGCGACGGCGCTGAGCCAGCAGATGAGTGAGGAATCGAACCAGTTCTCGCGATTGCCCTTCTCCAGCACGGTTTGCAGGCAACCCAGCCCCACGGTGAGCAGGGCGATGCCCAACAGATCGACCGGACGCGATTTCTGGCGCTGGTAGCGCGAGTCGCGCGCGAAGCCGAGCGTGAGCGCGATGGCCAGCGCGCCGATGGGCAGGTTGATAAAGAAGATCCAGGGCCAGCTATAGTTGTCGGTGAGCCAGCCACCCAGCGTGGGGCCGACGGTGGGGCCCATCATCACCCCCAGACCGAAGATGGCGGTGACCAGCCCGATCTGCTTGGGCGGAAAGATCTCCATCATGGTCTGTTGCGCCGTCGAGAGCAGCGCCGCCCCACCCGCGCCTTGCAAGATGCGGAAAAAGACGAGCATCTCCAGGCTGCGCGACGTGCCGCAGAAGAAGGACGCCGCGGTAAAGAGGATCATGGAGCCCGCCAGATAGCGGCGGCGGCCGAAGCGGTTGGAGAGCCAGCCGGTGAGCGGCAGGATAATGACGTTGGCGATGATATAGCCGGTGGAGACCCAGCTCACCTGATCCAACGTTGCCCCCAGATTCCCCATCATGTCCGGAATGGCGACATTGACGATGCTGATGTCGAGTACTTCCAACACCGCCCCCAGCATCACCGCGATGAGGATGATCCAGCGGACGGACGAGGTATACGTCTGATATTCCGGAATCGGCGCACTACTCTCGGGCGGCATGATAGTTCCTTCCGGGGGGATAGGCCTATTCATTCGCCGCCCAGCGTGCAGCCTCCTGCGCCCGAGCGGGTCGTGGGAGAAACACGAGGGTCTTCTGCAGAGGTGGTGGAAGAGCAGTAGGGTGTGGGGGTCGCAAACCGGGGATAGCCGCAATACGGTTCACATAAGAGATTTCAGTCGTCCTTCCAGGACTACTGATCTGGACAATAATTCGTTAATCTCCGTCGTGTCCCGCCCGAAGGGCGATAATTCATCAGCCCAGGGTGGCTGGGCAGTAGTACTCTTAGCCCAAAGGGCTCGTATTCTATAGCCCTGGGCAACGCCCAGGGAGTAGGGAAATAGGGAAATCAGCCCTGTCAGGGCGGCATGCAAGGAGCACAAAAATGTCACAATCGCCGGCGAATTGCACGCCGCTATGATCGGCATTCTGCACGCACATGCATGCAAATCATTGATCACAAATTCCGAGCCAGAGTGGGATGAGCATGTCGCCCTGACAGGGCTAGCCCATGGGTATGCCGGCTACCCTGGGCGTTGCCCAGGGCTATAGAATTCGAGCCCTTCGGGCCTGCAGGATGCCCTGCGTATTGTAGTCCTGGAAGGACGACTGAAATATCTTATGTGAACCGTATTGCGGCTATCCTCGACCGGAAGCAACAGCCTGGACGGGATTACTGACGAGGCCCATCGCCAAGTACCAGTACACCGCTTTGCGCGGTAGCCAAAAGCAAACCTCCGGCTCGGAGGTCCATGACTTGCACAATCGAGGGGACAGCGCGCGCCTTGCGGAAGTGCGGTAACTTTGTTATGCTGCTGCCATTCGTTAACGGAGGAAACGACCCATGCGAACACCACAACGTCGCGTCACCGGCTTCAACCTGGTCGAAGCCCTTATCGTGCTGCTGGTTCTCGTCGTGTTGGCCGCGTTCCTCATGCCTCTTTTTCGCCCTCGCGACGGCTGCACGAGTATCACTCAGTGCATGCCCAACCAGAAGCAGATTGCGCTGGCCGTGACCATGTACGCTGTGGAAAATGACGAGACCATGCCCGGGCTCGCCTCCGAGCGCGGCGTGAACACCAGCCATACCTGGCGTACCGCCATCGGCGTGGCCGATAAGGTCTACAACTGCACCAGTGCTGGCCGCGACGGTTCGACCACCATGCCCCTTACTGCGACGCGCGGGCCGGAAATCGGCATGAACACCGCCCTCTACGCGGTCGGCCTGGGTGTCCTCTTCTCGCCGGAAACGACCATCCTCACCGCCGATGCCAATTGTAACGGTATTGTCAGCCCGACCGGCTTCGACTCCCGCCACAACGAAAAGAAGGGGCTCGCCGCCTCCTTCTGCGATGGCCATGTCGAATATATCATCACCGCCAACCTGCCCAAAGCTCCCCGCCATGTCGGCAACGCGACTCCCGCCCTGGCCCGCTCCGGCATGGCAACGGCCACCCACTACCTGGACCCGCAGACCGACTTCTCGCCCTACCTGTTGAGCGGGGCGAGCGGTAGGCTATTGACGCTGCAAGACCGCACCGACTCCACCGCGCTTGCCCGCCTCATCCTGCCCACACGCGATCCCCTCCTCCGCAGGGAAACAATCGTCATCAAGATGGGTAACCAGTCGTCAGAAAAAGCGCCGGAGTCGTGGTCAGTCGGACCGGTGACCCTCCTCGACTACTACCACGGTAAGCCCACACCGAAGGCCGCGCCCATCCTGCGCTACGGCCTGGCGGCGGGCGACTACCGGGTGGGCAGTTACGCGGTGATTAAACCGTAACACGCCTTTGACGCGGCACGCGACGCAGTGTTCACGGTCTCATTGGTGGTTACGCGTAATCAGCACTGCGCCTCATCCGTTTCCCATCCCGGCAGGAGATCACGCCGGCTTGGGGAAGAAGAGAAGCGGCTATGTTGCGGCGCCACACGCGCGCCGATGCAGGAGGACGGTATGACGGCACGCATGTTGTGGTATGACGCGCCCGCGGGCGAAGACTGGAATCGGGCGCTGCCCATCGGCGCGGGTCGCCTGGGCGCGATGATTTTCGGCAATGTCTTTGATGAGCGCATCCAGCTTAACGAAGATACCGTATGGAACGGCGGACCGCGCGACCGCAATAACCCCGACGCCCTGGCGAACCTGCCGCGCCTGCGCGAACTGCTCTTTGCCGGCAAGCTGGCGGAAGCGCATGCGCTGGCGAACGACGTGCTCTGCGGCGTGCCCGACATCATGCGCAACTACGAGCCGTTGGGCGACATCCTGCTTACCATCGAGCATGCCGTGCCTGCCGTCACCGGGTCGCATACCTGGGTCGATGAAACGGGCATCACGCGTTTCATTGACGAAAAGGCGCAGCCGGAGGGCTACCGCCGTACGCTGAATCTCGACACCGCCACCGCCGACGTGCGCTATACGCTGGGCGGCGTGACTTATATGCGCGAATACCTGGCAAGCAACGTCGATCAAGTTATCGCCGTGCGCATCACCGCCGACAAACCGGGGGCCATCTCCTTCCGCGCCCGCCTGGAGCGCGGCCCGCGCGATAACTATGCCAGCCGCTACGCCGATACGCTCACGCCGGAAGACGGCTGCGCGCTTGTCGTGGAGGGCGCGACTGCCGGGGCGCAGGGCGTGGGCTTTGCCATGGCGCTACGCGGCTCCGTGGACGGCGGCTCGATCCGCACGCTGGGCGAAACGCTCATCATCGAAGGCGCGAACGCCGTCACGCTGGTGCTCGCCGCCGCTACCACCTTTCGCGAGGCCGACCCCGCCGCCTACAGCCGTGCCCACGCCAAGACGGCCCTCGCGCAGGACTGGTCGGCGCTGCGCGCCGCACACGTGGCGGAGTTCCAGGGCTTCTTCCAGCGCGTGGATTTGACGCTCACCCCCAGTGACCCGTCCCTCGCCGCCCTGCCTACCGACGCCCGCCTCGCGCGCGTCAGCGCGGGCCAGGACGACCCGGAGCTCATCGCCCTCTACTTCCACTACGGGCGCTACCTGCTCATCAGCGCCAGCCGTCTGGGCAGCATCGCGGCGAACCTGCAGGGCATTTGGAATCAGGATTTCAGCCCGGCGTGGGGCAGCAAATACACCATCAATATTAATATCCAGATGAACTACTGGCCCGCGGAAGTGTGCAACCTACCGGAGATTCACGAGCCGCTCTTCGCCATGGTGGAGGGCCTGCGCGCGCCGGGACGCGTCACCGCGCGCAAGATGTACGACTGCGGCGGCTTCGTCTGCCACCACAACACCGACCTCTGGTCCGACACCAGCCCGGTGGACCGCAACCTCGCCGCCTCCTACTGGCCCATGGGCGGCGCCTGGCTGAGCCTGCACTTGTGGGAGCATTACGCCTTCACCGGCGACAAAGCCTTCCTCGGCACGGCGTATGAGACCTTGAAAGAGGCGAGTCAGTTCTTCCTTGATTTCCTGGTGGAAGACGCGAAGGGGCGGTTGGTGACCTGCCCGGCCAGTTCGCCGGAGAACACCTACCTGCTGCCCAATGGCGAGCGCGGCACGCTCTGCATCGGCGCGAGCATGGATAACCAGATTCTCGACAAACTCTTCCGCGCCACGCGCGACGCGGCGGAAATTCTCGACCGCGACGACGCGTTCCGCGCGCAGGTGGAGAGCGCCCGCGTGCGCCTGCCGCAGCCGTCCATCGGAAAATACGGGCAAATCATGGAATGGCCGGAAGACTACGAAGAGCCGGAACTCGGCCACCGCCACATCTCGCACCTCTTCGCGCTCTACCCCAGCGACCAGATCTCGCCGCGCCGTACGCCCGAGCTGGCGCAGGCCGCGCGTACCACGCTGGAGCGACGCCTCTCCCACGGCGGCGGCGGCACCGGCTGGAGCCGCGCGTGGATCATCAACTTCTGGGCGCGCCTGCTCGACGCCGACAAGGCCTACGCGAATCTGCAAGCCTTGCTCGGCCTCTCCACGCTGCCCAATATGTTCGACAACCACCCACCCTTCCAGATCGATGGCAACTTCGGTGGCACCTCCGGCATCGCCGAAATGCTGCTGCAGAGCGCCCACGACGAAATCGAACTGCTCCCCGCACTGCCCGCCGCCTGGCCGCAGGGCGCGGTGCGCGGCTTCTGCGCGCGCGGCGGCTTCCAACTCGACTTCACCTGGGCGGACGGCGCGCTCACCGGCATCACCGTCCACTCCCGCCTCGGCGGCCCCTGCGCCCTGCGCTACCGCGACACCGTCGTCACCCTGGACACCGCCCCCGGCAGCACCGTGCAGTTGGACGGCCAGCTAAAATAAACAATCCCTCGTGGTGCGGGCCGCCCCGTGGCGGCCCGCACGTACTGGTGGTGGATCATCATCGACGACCCTTTGCCCATCACGCGGACACGAGGCACGCCGACACACCCTACGGGCCGCCACGGAGGGCGGCCCCTACAATCCTTTGCCAAAACGATGCCCCGCTCTCTCGTGGTAGGGGCCACCCTCCGTGGTGGCCCGCACGTCACAC
>DASXVL010000020.1:0-4625 GCA_036504255.1 Armatimonadota bacterium
GCCGGCCGGTTCCCATTCGACGAGCAATTGCTGCAGACCCGCGACAAGACCCTCCGACTCCTCAGCCGTCAGAATGCCCGTCGTGCCCAACATGCGCGCATGGGCGATACTGCCAGTGATATCCTCGCGCCACATGCGCACATCAAAGGGCAACGAGGCCTGAAATTGATGTAAAGCGGCATCGACGCCGGTGGAAAAACGCCCGCCCCAGAGCGTTGGGGAGGGCGGGGTGACCTGTGAGTCGTGTGCTGTATCCACGGTGTTTCCTTCTTGAGCAGAACGTCTAGCGTCTAGCGTTTAGCGTATGGCGTTTAGCCTGTAGCGTGGTGGCAAGCACTTAGGCATTATGAATCCCGAGTACTCTCGTCCCCATACGCTAAACGCTAAACGCCAGACGCTAGACCTATGCGTCGGGGCGGACACGCATGGCCCGCCCCGACTGTTAGCTATTCTCCGCGCAGCGACGGATTAGACGTCGAGGTTTGTCACCTGTTGCGCGTGGCGTTCGATGAACTCGCGGCGTGGGGCCACGGCGTCTCCCATCAGAATGGTGAAAATCTCGTCGGCCTTCACAATGTCTTCAAGTTCGATACGCACCAGGCGGCGGGTGGCGGGTTCCATGGCGGTTTCGGCGAGTTCGTCCGCGTCCATCTCACCCAAACCTTTATAGCGCATAACCGATACGCCGCGCTTCGGCATGTCGGCGAGAATCGTCTCTAACTCCGCTTCCGTCATGGCGTAGCGCATCTCTTTGCCGTGTTTCACGCCGAAGAGCGGTGGCTGCGCAACATACACGTGCCCTTCCTCAACCAACGGCAACATGTAACGGAAAAAGAGCGTGAGCAACAGCGTGCGAATGTGCGCGCCGTCGACGTCAGCGTCCGTCATGATAATGATACGGTCGTAGCGCAGTTTCTCCAAATTGAAGGTGCGCGTTTGCTCTGCGCTTTCCTCATCATTATCGGAATTGGCGTTATCGTTCGACCCGGTGCTGATGCCCGCGCCAATGGCACGGATCATATTGGAAATCTCAGCACTATTGAGAATCCGGTCAAGCCGTGCGCGCTCTACGTTGAGCACCACACCGCGCAGCGGCAACACCGCCTGGAATTTGCTGTTGCGCGCTTTCTTGGCGGAACCACCTGCGGAGTCGCCTTCGACCAGGAATAGTTCGCATTCGGAAGCGTCCTTGCTGTGACAGTCGGCCAGTTTACCCGGCAGACTGGTGGACGAGTCCAACACCGATTTGCGTTCCAACTCCATGGCGCGACGCGCCGCGGCGCGGGCACGCGAGGCGGTGAGCGCCTTCTCGATGATCTTGCGCGCAATGGCGGGATTTTCTTCCAGGAAGTCCGTCATCGCTTCGCCGACGATCGAGTTGACGATGCCGTCGATTTCCGCGTTGCGCAATTTCACCTTGGTCTGCGACTCAAACTGCGGGTTGGGCAGCTTGACGGAGAGGACCGCGGTCAGCCCTTCACGGACGTCATCACCGGTGAAGTTGGCGTCTTTCTCTTTCAGCAACTGATTCTTACGCGCATAGGCGTTGAGCACGCGGGTCAACGCGGTGCGGAACCCGGACACGTGCGTGCCGCCGTCGATGGTATGAATGTTATTCGCGTAGGCGAAGAGAATTTCCTGATAGCCGTCGTTATACTGCACGGCGATTTCGACCTGAGTATCGTCGCGTTCGCGGAAGACGTAGAGCGCCTTGTGCAGCGGATCTTTCAACAAATTGAGCTTTTCGACGAAGGAGACAATACCACCGGAAAAGTGGAAGACTTCCGTCTCGTTCGTGAGCTCATTGATGAAATTGATCTTGACGTTTTTATTCAGATAGGCCAGTTCGCGCAGTCGCCCGGTGAGCGTTTCTGGGTGAAAGTGGAAGTCGCCCACGAAGATGGTGTCGTCCGGTTTGAACGTCACTGTCGTACCGGTGAGCGTGCTGGGCCCGATGATATCCACGCCCGTCACAGGCACGCCTTGTTCGAAACGCATGCGATAGTGGAAACCCTCGCGCTCGACATCGACGATGAGGTATTCCGACAACGCGTTCACGCAGGAGACGCCCACGCCGTGCAGACCGCCGGAGACCTTATAGCCGCCGCTGCCAAACTTACCACCGGCGTGGAGCATGGTCATGACGACTTCGATGGTCGGACGCCCTTCCACCGGGTGAATCCCGACGGGAATACCGCGACCATTATCCGCGACCGAGAGCACCTTGTTTTCATGAAGGATGACGGTGATTTCATTACAAAATCCCGCCATCGCTTCGTCGATGGAGTTGTCGATGACCTCGTTGAAGAGGTGATGAAACCCCTTGACGTCGGTGTCACCGATATACATCCCAGGACGCAAGCGGACCGGTTCCAAGCCTTTGAGTACTTGAATATTATCTTCAGTGTATTGCAAATTCTGTGGGTTTTCCAATCCGACACTCCTCCGTACCATTGCGAGAACACAACCACGATATTATACCAATTTCTCATAGCATCGTCCATTATATACACAAAAACATCAGTTTGCCTTCACGGCGCAGAAACGGGCGCTTCTTCTGCCGGAAGCGGGAGTGCTGGCAGAGGGGTGAAGCTAGAGCACCGTTTGGAAGGGTTGGCGACTGATCATCGGCCCAGCCACCCGTCCTATGGCCCTGTTCCAGACAGTGCTGTTGACACCAGACCAGCCTAAAGTCCATGGGGCCGCAAACCGCCCCACCGGCTGAACGCCGCGGGGTCACTTCTTCGGCGACGTCTTGAACTGCAACTGATATTGCAGACTCAAATTTTGCTCATGCAGATTATTGGTGTCGCCGGTCATGGTCACATTGCGCAGCCAACTCCGCTGATTGGGGATACGGTAATCGAGCCAGAGACGCCAGGCCGGGTCGGTGGCAAAGGTGCGCGAGGCCCCAAGGCGGAAGGCGCTCCAGCGGGTGGTACCGATTTCCGGCGTGGTCAGTGAGGCTTCCGGCGCCCAACTGGGGTCAAGGCCCACGGAAAGCGTTTCCAGGTTGACGGTGCTCGCCAGGCGACGGACCCAACTGCTCAGCAACATATTCGGGCCGAGCGTGGTGAGGATCATGGGGGAGAAGACGCGCTCTTTCCCCTGCACTAACGCGACCAGGTCCGGCACGCCGATGAGCCGCGCGAAGATTTCGGAGTCGCCCAGCGCGCGTTCGCCGGACGGATAGGCGGTATCGGTAAAGGTCACCATGTTATGGATATCGCCTTCTTGCAGCAAGTTGCCATCGATGGCGGCTTCCACGGTATGCGTATCCAGCGCGCCGCGCGCGCTGCCCTCCACTTGCAGGCGCGCCGGCATATCGGAACCGATATTGGTGGCATAGCTCCCGTGCGCCGATTGCACCACGAGCAGCCCACCGGGAAGCTGCACCTGTGACTTGCGCGGTTCCAACACGTAGGTAACTTCGATTTCCGGTTTGGCCAACGTGCCGCGGATGACGCCATAGGTGCCGTTGGCGTACTTTTCCGACGCCGCTTGCTTGTCGAGGAAATCAGGCGAGAGATCATGTAGCGGATGACGGTCGATCAGCGGACGCCCACCGGCCTGCAGATATTCCGACTCTGACGGGTCCGCCACCATGTTCGGCGGGAACAGCTTGGGGCCGGTCGGCGTCAGCGGGAAGACGGCGAGAATCGACCCGCGCAACAGCGCGTTATTGGGGGCGATGGTGAAGGTGTTATTCGCGCCGGTCTGCACAAAAATTGAAAGCGTCGGCGACAGCGGCAGTTGCGGCATGGTGAAGGGCGTGGTCTGCCCACCCTGGTAGACGAGTTTACTATTCTCCAGATAGAGCAACCCGGTCAGCAGCGGGCGCTCCATCCCCGGCGTACGGTTGGCGAGGTGCAGATAGCTGGTGAGCATGCCCTGGTAGGTTTTTCCCATATTCAGCGGGATGTGCAGCGCTTTCGCATAGAGATCGTAGCGGCACTGCGCGAGCAACGCGTTCGACTGTTGCCGCATGGTCATCAGCGATGGCCAGCCATTCGCCGGGGGCAACAGGCGGATGGCGCCTTGCGCCACGATGCTGGGGATGACTTCCTGCGGCGCCTTGCGCTGGCCGAGGATATTTTTCAGCTGCGCCAGGAACGATTGCGGTGCTTTGGGCACCGCGTAGCGATCCCCGATGGCGGAGAAATCGTTCACTTCGACGACGTTCTCCGCGTGGCCGTTGCGCGTTTCCGAGCGGAAGCCCAAATCGACCACCACGTTGTGCAGACGACTCGGGACCACCTGCCCCACGCCCTGCACCAGCAGATTCGGCGCCTTGGCGAGGAGAAAACTCTTCGCGCTGAACGCGGGATAGGCCAGCGTGCCCCCCACGCCCACCTCGCCGGCGATGGTACCGTCGCCTTGCAGGGAGAGCGTTTTGGCAAAAATCGGCAGGTAGGATTTCACCACATCCAGCCCCTGCTCGGGCAACCGCACGTTGAGCGCGAACGGTTCGTTGCGCGGAATCGCCGGGGTCATCGGGCGGAGCCAGCTAAAGGGCAAATACCCACTCACCTCCAGCGGTTCGGCGCCGGGGCGATGCGAATTCGCCAACTGGATGATGGCGGCGCCGGAATGGTCCGCGCTCTCGCGCCCGATGGACAAGCGTT
>DASXVL010000021.1:0-3256 GCA_036504255.1 Armatimonadota bacterium
ATCGAATCATCATACCGGTCGAGATGATCCGGGTAGAGGTTGGTAAACACGGCGACCTGCGGGTGAAATTCGGTCACGGCTTCCAATTGAAAGCTGCTCACTTCCGCCACCAGGATATCGTCGGCGCTGGCAGAGTCAGCCAGTGCGATCAGGGGATGCCCGATATTGCCGCCGACAAGCGCGGTACGCCCGGCTGCTTGGATGAGCAGGCCAATCAGCGTCGTGGTCGTCGTTTTCCCCTTGGTACCGGTAATGGCGACCAGGGGGGATTTTGCGAGTTGATAGGCTAACTCGATCTCACTTAACACGGGGACGCCGGCTGCCAGCGCGCGACGAATCGCGGGGATGGTCAGCGGCACGCCCGGACTGGGGATGACGAGGTCTGCCTGCTCGATGTCCAGATATGCTTCGCGCGGGCCAAGCTGCAAGCGGACGGATGCAGCGTCGAACTGCGCAATTTCGTGCGCAAGCTCCGCTGGCGGTTTGGTATCGGAAATGGTGATCAGCGCGCCGTGGGCGCCGAGTACTGTCGCGCAGGCCCGTCCGGTACCTTTTGCGCCCAGACCGATCACATGGATGCGTTTATTGGTGACGTCAATCATACCATTGCTGCGTGAAGGGAAACGAAAATGCCCCTCGCCTCTCCCCTGTATCTTACTTGATCTGCGAATATGCGGCAAGTGTGAACGGCAAGCGGAGAGGCGAGAGTCCAGTAACCACGCAGACCCCGTCCGCATCATTTGGCGTGTTTTACGGCGTTGTCAGCGTCTTCCGCAACGAGTTGCTGTAGCGTTTGCTCGTTCTGGCGCGAAAGCACCAGGGGAACAGGTCGTGGTTGACCGGATATTTCCGCGGCACTTTGCTGCGCCCGTGCGATACGGTCGGAAGTTAAGGGGTGCGTTTGTAGCCAGGCGGGCGAACTATTTGGCCCGGAAATGGATTGCAACAGTGTGAGAAATTGCACCAGCCCTCCAGCGGGATAGCCGGCATTATATGCCAGCCGCGTGCCGATGGCGTCGGCCTGGTACTCATCCTTACGTGAATTGGGTAACTCAACGGCGAGTTGCACGGCAAGATTCGCCGCTTGTTGCGTCGCCGCCGCGCTACGCCCCAAGACCACTTCAGAGAGCAGTTGATACGTCATCTGCTGCTGAATCGCCTTCACCGCATGGCGTTCATTGATATGGGCAATTTCATGCCCGAGCACTCCGGCCAGTTCGGCATCCGTCAACCGCGTATTGAGCAGGCCACGGGTGACATATACCGGCCCCCCGGGAAGTGAGAGGGCATTCACGTCACTCATGTTGAGAATTTTAAACGACCAGGGCAATTCAGGGCGTTGTGACACCGCGGCGATCGCACGACCGATGCGCTGAATGCGTGGTGTCTGCACGGGATCATTCACCACGCCATACTGCCGCTCGATATCTGCGGCCCCCTGCTGGCCAATCTGTATCTCCGACGATTGGTCGATACTCAAAGGGTTCGCGCTGCCGCCACAGCCGCCACTCCCCATTAACGCCGGTAACCCCGCGCTCGCGACTAACAATAAGAGCCATCTCCACCATCTCGACATCACGGATACCTCCCTGCAGGCGATTGTCCGACAGATCAATACCCCAGACAGGTGACATCATACAGGCGCGTTGGCAAGCGCGACACACAAGGGCGATTATTGTCTACCGTAACGCACGAGATTACGCATTCGCCGACGAGTGACCGCGGCGTAATTTGCCGCGCACGCGGGCAAGCAAGAGGGTCATCTCGTCAACATGCAGGGCATGCAGCACGAACAGGTAGGTCGCCAACCCTACCCCGCCGGTGAGGAAATACGGCACGAGCACAAGAACTTTCTGCAGTCTCCCTTTCACTGCGCCAGGTTCGGGGAGAAAATTCACCGCTGCCCAGAGCAGCAGGAACATGGGCAGTAGCGACAAGGCGACTTTTCCAAGAAGTATCAGCGTTTTGCGACCTTCGAGTGCGCCAAGTCGCTTTCGAATGAGCGCATACAGGATGAACACTTTCGTCCCTTTGGAAACCAACAGCGCCAGCGCAATGCCGAGAACGCCAATCTTCCAATCATACACTCCCAGGTAGGACATCCCGATGTGCAACGGCACCACGGCGAAGCCGATGATAGTGGGCCAGAGGGTATCGGACATGGCAAAGAAGAATTGCAGCACGATGATTTCCAGCGCCCCGACCAGCATGCCACAGGCGTACAACTGTAGCGGTTCAGCCGCTTGCAGCGATTTGGGGCCAAACACGGCAATGACCAACGGCTCGCGCAGCATAATGATAAGCACGGCGAGCGGAATAAAGATGAGGATCATCATGCGCGTGGCGGACATGAGCATCTGGCGCAGCCGTGCTTTGTCCCCGGCGACGGCGATATCGGCTAGAAACGGAAACAAGGCGATCCCGAACGCATAGGGAAAAATAGTCACCGGAGTATCGGTCAACGTTTTAGCGAATTTCAGCGCCGTCAAACTCCCCGACGCTAATGACGAGGTGAAACGCTGGTCCATCACCTGCCGGAGAATTGACACCAGCACACCGGCCAGCAACGGCAACGCCAGGATAAGGAAACGTTTGAAGCCGGGATGTGAGATCGCTATCACCGGCCGGTATTCCTGCAACTGCTGCCGCAGACCGATGCCATGGACGGCAAGCTTGGCCAGCGCTCCACACACAAAGCCCACGGCCAGGGCGTAGGGCCCCCAGGCATGCGCAAAGAGAATCGCGAAGAGCAGTACCGCGCCTTTCAGTACCAGATCGGCCGAGGCGGGCAGGGCGAATTGTTTATAGGAGTTCAGCAGGCAATAGGTGAGCGACGAAGTTGACATAAAGATCACGGCAACCAGCATCCAGCGGGTCAGCAGGATGAGCAGCGGAATGAGGCGCGGATCAACGGTCGCCGTCGCCGAAAACCAATCCGGCACAAAGAGGGGCAGTATCTGGCGCGTGAACAGCATGCCGACGACGGCGATAATGGCCATCAGCGTAATCAAGAGATTGAAGGTGGTACTCGCCAAGCGCCAGGCATCCTGCTCGCCGTGTTCGCGCTGACGTTGCACAAACACGGGCAGAAAGGAATGCATGATGACCTGTTCAACCATCTGGAACAGGTAAAATGCAATGTCGCGCGCATTCATATAGACGTCGGTGATAAAGGATGTGCCAAAGAGATGGCCGAGGATCGATTTCTCAATAACGCCGAAACCCTTGAGGATGACCTGGATAAACATCAAGGCGC
>DASXVL010000022.1:0-4629 GCA_036504255.1 Armatimonadota bacterium
CTCACCGAAGCGGACGGGATCGTACGCATGTGGAAAGAGCAGAATTACAAATATATCCAGGTCGTCAAGACGGTCAATTCCGTGCTGACCCCCATCAATAGCCTGGTGGAAACCAACGAACCGCCGTATATCAAGGTTCTCCAGTATTGACGGTGCGCGCAACACCAGGGAGACAACGCAACACGGGGCGCACAGTGTGCGCCCCGTGTTGCTTGGTAACCAAAAACCCGGGGCCGTCGCAACCGAAATTGCGACGGCCCTGCACAGGAGGTACCCAGTGCCAGCCGAAACCGAAGCCTCGACTGCCCCCTTGCACTGGGCCGTTCTATATTTACCCCTGTCGCATACAGACTACACATGCTGGTAAAAAATATTTATTTTGTCGCCTTAGTCTATGAGCGCTTGTATTGATCATCGGTAGCACGCAACCGCGTCGTTTCCAGCTCATTGACAGTGCTATTTCGTCCGCGTATATTGGTCGTACGCGGTCTAGGCAACAGGAGGGGTATCTGACGATGGATCCCGAGGCGATAGGCACAGCTTTTTCCTCAACCGTCACCTGGGCCGCACTCGGCCTCATGATCGCCATCCCTATCATGAAAGTCGTCCACCTCTGGCTTATCGAGAAAGTCTGGGAAGGCGGCACGACGATTGCGGTGTTGGTTGGCATGATTGCACTGCTAACGCTAATCATGCACGTCTTCGGAAACGGGGGAGCCTTCGGCTATATTTTCCTGCTGATCATCGCGACAGTCCTGTCGCCGATTATCGAGGACCGCAGTGAACGCAAGCGCTTACGCGAAATGCGCAATGAGGACATGGCGCGCTATGAGCGCGCGCTGACGTTCGACCCGAACAATGCCGCCGCCCATGGGCTGCTGGCAGATGCCTATGTCGAACGGGGCCGACTGGAAGAAGCGACCACCGAATACGAACGGGCCATCGCGCTTGATCCGGAGCGCTCGGCCGGAGAGCGCTACAAGCTGCGCAAGATACAAGCGCAGTTGGCAGGCGCCGTACGTAAGCCGATTCGCGTTTGCGAACAGTGCTCGTTTGAGACCCCTGCTGACGAAGCGGTCTGCCGGCGCTGCGGGGCCCGGCTCTACCTCGGATTTTTTGCCTGGATCATCCAACCGGAAAATCTCAAGAGCGTCCTCAAGCAATCCGGCATTATCATGCTGGTCTTTCTCGTGCTGGGCATCACCTTCTCCACCCTTCCCCTGGAGATCAAGGGGTGCGTACTCATGGGCACGCTCATTGTGGGAGGCTATTATGGCCTTCGCGCCTTGGGCGGCAACAATTGAGGCGCGCATCTCGGGTCCGCTCGTCGACCGCCTGCAGTTATGCCGGACAATTCCTTGACACTGTCGTAGGGGAACCCTACAATGGAGCACGGCATTGCAGGTTAGCCCCTTTACAAACTCGGGTATCTAGTAACTATGATGAGACTCACGGTAACCCTGGCACTCATCGGTCTTTGTGTGTGGTGCACGACGCCGGCCGTCGTGGCCCAAGACATCGGCACCTTCAGCGGTGGCGATGTTATTTTGTTAGCCCACGCCATCGCGGCGCAAGCCAAAACCACTTATACCATATCCCCCGCTTATGTCATGCCGATCAGCGGGCAAAACCCTGCTATCGTCACGGCGCCGGTGGCCTTTGAGATTCTCGCACGCGCGCTCATCCTCTGGAAAGATAAGAACGCATTTCCCGACACCATCACCGGGGTGACCTGGGAATTGCATGGGCCTCCGTACAACGAAGCGCTCGAACCTGCGGCCGATCGAAACTCACTCATACCCGCGTTAACGATCGATCTGATTAAGCTCACGCCCAACTGGTTGATGATTGCCAGCGCAAACGAAAAACACGAACTGCCCAGCAGTCTCGTCTACGAAGCGCGCTATAAACTCACGGCTGCCCAGTGTCTCGTCGCCATGGCCATGCTCATCGATGAAGCGAATGTGGAGCGCAAGATTCCCGAGACCATTGCCGTTCCCGCTGTGCGTTCACCGAAATCCTGGGAGAATCGTACTGCGCCCATTTCTTTAATGCCCATGCCGTCCACCCCGCAAAAGGAAGTGGACCCCCTGTCGCTCCGTGTCACCGTCAACGGCATAGAGATTCCGAAGGATGGCGCGCCGGTACCCTCGGCGCTCAATCAACCCTTCTGCGGGCCGATTCACATCGCCATCTCGGCCAACGGGTCCGTAAAAAAGGTCGAGTTGGTCATTGATGGCGTACCACTCCGCACCTATGACAAAGAGGGGATCAATGGCCTGACCATTGACTCACTGCAGTATTCCGACGACACGCACATGCTCTCGGTGATCCTCACGACGGCGAACGATCAGCGTGCGCCGATGGTCTTTGCGCTGCGGATCTGCAACGGGCGCAGCAGCGGCTTCACGCGAGCGACAGCGACCCGCAAAAACACCGAGGAGGCCCCAGCCGCCTTTGTCGCGGACTGAGGCCCCCACCCTCGCTACACCGTAGTCCGGCGTAGCATATCACATGGAAAATCGATCGCCCAGGTAGTGTCGTTGTGCGACCGGGTCATTGGCAATCTCTTGCGAATTGCCGTGTGTCAAAATTTTCCCGTCAAAAATGATGTAACTGCGCTCGGTAATCGCCAACGTCTCGCGCACATTATGGTCGGTGATCAATACCCCGATGCCTTTGTCACGCAATGTCCGGACGATTTCTTGGATTTCATCGACCGCGATGGGGTCCACCCCGGTGAAGGGTTCATCAAGCAGAATGTACGCGGGTTCGCTCGCCAGCGTGCGCGCGATTTCCACCCGCCGCCGTTCGCCACCGGACAGCACGCCGCCTGCCGCATCGCGCCGGTGGGTGAGCCGGAACTCTTCGAGCAGTAGATCGACACGTCCGTCGCGTTCACGCCGGGGCATGCCACGCATCTCCAGAACGGCGTGCAGGTTCTCCGCCACGGTGAGTTTACGAAATACGGAGGCTTCCTGCGGAAGGTAGCCGAGTCCCAATCGCGCACGCCGGTACATCGGGAGACGGGTGATGTCGGTCTCCCCGAGAAAAACATGTCCTGCATTCGGACGAATCAGGCCGACCAGCATATAAAACGACGTGGTTTTCCCCGCGCCATTGGGCCCGAGTAGCCCGACAATCTCCCCCGGCTTGACTTCGATGGCGACGTGATCGACCACGGTGCGCTGCCCATAGCGTTTAACCAAATCTTTAGCGCGGAGCACCCCAGGCGTCACCGTCGGCTGTGTCGCAGGTTTATGTTGTACGTCGGTCTTGCTCACGCATGTCCTCCCTGGCCTGTAGCGGTCGGTTGGTCATTGGACAAGAGCCCCCACTCCCCAGTATCGAGGTTCATGAAGAGCGTCTCGCCCGTCAGATCTGTTACGACGCGTCCGGTATCGCGATCTTTCATGGTGACGTGCGGCAAGAGGGTGTGCTGATAGCCCATGCGCACCACATGATTGAACTTCTTCAGGTCGGCGGGCGCCGTAGCGCGCTCCAACCAGTATTCCATCTTGTCGGCCTCACCCAGCCAGGATTGGTGCATTGGTAAAGATGACACACCGCCAAACGCAGGACGCGCCGAGGGGGATTTCGCGGTTGTGGCTACCGTCGTCGTCTGCTTGGTGGTCGTCGCTGCCACTTTGACATTTCCCGTTGCTCGCATCACAAGGGCAGGAGCAGCATTGCTGCTGTCAGGCGTGCTGTCCTTTTGCATAGCATTGGGGAAACAGATAATGAAATCGGCATCCATTTTAGTGACTTCCGGCGACGCGGGATCTACATCACTCTTCTCGAGGTGTGGCCGCGCGCCAACGCCCGCCGTCCCGCGTTCGAAACGAAACGCCTGGCTAAACTCATCCTTCGTTTCCGTGTTCCGTTCAAAGACGCCGGAAATAAGCGGTGCGGAGCCCATGAGCTTATACATGGCGGAACGGGACGACGCGCCGGCCTTTCCTTGCGCCGGGGCCTCGGTCACGGAGGTAAATACCGCATCGCCGATGGCTTTGACGAAAGTTGCCGTTTGCGTCACCGTCTTCGGATCGGCATTCGCAACGTCCGCATAATAATCGATCGCATCGGCAATCAATATCGCCTGCTTCTGATGTCCGGTGGATAACGGCACTATCGTCAGCCGCGGGCGCGGCACACTGGCGCCACCTTTCAAGTGGATCACCTGGCCGTTATTTTCTTTCACCGAGGTCGCCGATTGCGCATTCACATCAATGCGATACTCCACCGTCTGCCCCTGCTCGACGCGCTGCACATACATGGAGAACTTGACACCGCCGCTCGCTTTTATGCTATTGGGGGCTTGTTGCGTGCCTTCGGCGACCATGTTTTGGCAGAGCAGGGTGGAGCGTTGCTCCGCACTAGTCAAGCGCACGTTCTGTGCAAACGAGACGGTAAGATGTTGACCTGATTTCTGTAGCGAGCCGGATTCGGCGGTCACCACGGTCGCCGGCAACGCGACAGCCGACTTGGCCTGCAGCGCGAAAGATCTCGGCCGGGCGGTCGCCGCCCATGCCAGCGAGATGCCGGAAATAATCAACAGTATCGGCAGTGATCGACGCAACATGATAATATGCTCCTTAGAAACTGTCTTAAAAGTATCTGACCGATCTC
>DASXVL010000023.1:0-2339 GCA_036504255.1 Armatimonadota bacterium
GCATACACGGCACGCTGCCCATTGCCGATCATGCGCCCGGTGAATCCCCAAGAACGCCTGTATACCTGGGACGACGGGGATGTGCTCGACACGCAAGCCGCGCAGACGCCCGGCGAGACGCTGCCGGCGGAGAAGCTGCAGGGGGCCATGCGCGCCTTCCTGCGCGTCACCGACCGCTACGACGCCATGGAATGCACCCCGCTGACGGAGCCGCTACGGTTCAACGATCCGCCCACCCCGGCACGTCCTGTCGTGAGCGGTGACCGCCAGATCACCCTGGAAGGGGCAGTCCGTATTCGCACACAGACGACGGTGGAAATCCATCCCGATGTCCCCGCAGGCCAACCGATGGCCACTTTCGACGCCCCGCTGCCCCTCAAAGCGGTGGGCACGCATGGCTATATCCTGTGGAACTGGCGGCAGAAGTCCCCGTCAACCTCGCTGACCATTGACGACATCGCTACCCCGACGAAGAAGATTCTGCCGCCCTTTGCCGACACGGTGCCCGCGGGTTCCTTCACCGCGCGTAACTGGCTCCACCGCATGTTTGGTGGCCAGACCCTGTTCAGCATCAACGGCAAGCCCGCCGTGGATGACCCGAAGAAGGAGAAGCCCCGGCACGGCGCCCTCCACGACGCGGGCGCCAACAGCCTGGAGGAGCTGCCTATCGAAGCGCAGGACGACCAGATTCACCACCTGACGCTGGTGATGCCCGCCTGCGCGGACGGCTCCTGCTACATGCGCGTCTCCCTCCGCGCTGAGGACGGCACCACGGAGACGCTGCGCTATCACCACACGGCGACCTGCGACCAGCTCATCCAGTTCCGCTGCAAGGGCAAAGCCACCCTGCGCATCCAGATGACCTCCCAGCCGGAACGAAATTGGATGACGCTGGTGGGGCCGTCGGCACTATTTTTTGATTGAGAGTAACCGCAGAAGTCGCCGTGGAGAGCGATGCATCAGGCAGCGAGGTTTTGTGGAGTGCGGTGGCTTGCCACCGCTTTGGTTCTACACACCGTCAATGTAGACCGAACCGGTGCAGAGTTGCGTACCCTGATGCATCTCTGCACCGTGTACTTCGTAGTCCGGGGGGCCTGTCACTGACAGGCTCCTCGCGTTATAATATGCGCATGAGCGACGAGACAATATTGAACGAGATTACCGCCGGCATGCCCCTGCTGTATGGGGGGAACCGGGTGACCCGCGTGTCCGCGGAGCTGGCTGCCGCCTTCCAGCCGGGAGACCGGCTGATCGTGGTGGAATCCACCGGCGATATTCTGCATATCCCGGCGGAGCAGGCGCGCATCGCCGCGGAGGCAGTGGGGCGCGCGTACCAGGCTTTCACCTATATGGGGTCGCTCTCCGACGCGGCGATCACCGCGTTCTACGAAGCGTGCGCCCGGCGGCTGGAGAGCGACGAAAGTTGGGCGCCCATCCAGGAGGCGAATGCGAACGACGTGGTGCGCGCGCAGGCCCGCGGGAAGTCGACCACGCGGCTGGCGGCCAGCGAGAAGATGCGCCGGGATATGGCCGCCGGGTTGCGCGAGTGGCGGGATGCGCCCTCACGCCGTGACGTGGCACTGGAAACCGTCGAGCATGACGGCTGGCGCGTGGAGCAGGTCGTCGCCCCGCTCGGGGTGGTCGGCTTCGTCTTCGAGGGACGGCCCAACGTCTTTGCCGACGCCACCGGCGTGCTGCGCGGCGGGAACACCGTGGTCCTCCGTATCGGCAGTGACGCGCTGGGCACGGCGAAGGCCATCGTGGCCCATGCGCTGAACCCGGCGCTGTGCGAGGCCGGGTTGCCGGACGGCGCGGTGACGCTGGTGGAGAGCACGGCGCATGCCGCCGGCTGGGCGATGTTTTCCGACCGCCGGCTGGCGTTGGCGGTGGCACGCGGATTTGGGCGCAACGTGGCGCAACTAGGCAGCGTGGCGCGGCAGGCGGGCGTGCCGGTGAGCCTGCACGGCACCGGCGGGGCGTGGATCGTCGCCGATCCTTCCGCCGACATCGAGCGCTTTGGCAAAGCCGTCTACCACTCGCTCGATCGTAAAGTATGCAACACGCTCAACGTCTGCTGCATCCCGCAAAGCCGGGTCGCCGACCTGGTGCCTGTGTTCCTCCGGAACCTGCAGTTGGCGGGCGAGCGGCGCGGCCACGGCTGTAAATTGCATGTCGTCGCCGGCGATGAGTCCGCCGTCCCCGCCGAGTGGTTCACCACCCGCGTGGCCGTGCGCCGCGCCGCGGGCGATGTGGAGGAGCCGCTGGCGGAACCCCTGCCGGTCGATCAACTCGGCCGCGAGTGGGAGTGGGAAGAGACACCGGAAGTCACGCTGAAGATT
>DASXVL010000024.1:0-8482 GCA_036504255.1 Armatimonadota bacterium
ACCAGCGCGACGATGAAGACGGCAAGCAACAGGGCGAAGAGCCCGGCTGCGCCATGCATCTCCACCCCGAAGACGCGCACGGCAATAGCGTAGGAGAGTGCCGCCATCGTCAAATTCAGCGCCGTATAGACGACGCCCTTCGCAACCAGCAGTTCCAGCGGGCTGCGCGAGATGCGCAGTACCGTGACCAATTCGCGCTTCTCCCGCTCGCGGGCAAAGGCGAGCGCGACACCGAGTAGGGTCACCTGTTGCACGATGGTGCCGATGAGTCCGGGCAGCAAGAAATCCATATAGTTGTACGCCGGGTTGTACCAGACGCGCGTGGCGGATTCGATGGGCATGGCGCCGGGCAGCGCGTACATGCTGGGAGTGCCGCGCAAGGAGAGGCGTTTCATCTGCACACCTACATTATAGGTCCCGCCGATCTCCGCCCCCGCACGCGTCACGCTATTGGCGATGATCATATTGCCGCCCTCGATCACGGTGAGCAGCCGCACGGACTTGCCGCGTTTCACGTCGCGCGAAAAATCGCGCGGGATGACCAAACAGGCATAGGCGTCACCGCGCACGCAGGCCTGGCGAAACTCCTCCAGCGTACCGCCAACATGCACCACGCGCAAGGTCTCATCGTTGGCCGCTGCCACGGTGATCGTCCGGCTCAACGCGCTGCGGTCCTCATCGATCACCCAGGTGGGGATGTGCGTCACCCGCTTCGTCCCGTACAGGCAGCCGAAGAGCACGGTGTAGAGCACCGGGGTGGCGACGAGGATCAACAGCAGGCGTGGATCGGCCGCCAGGCTGCGCAGTTCACGCCAACACAGGCGGGCTATACGGATGATGACCATCAACGCCCTCCCCGCGGGGCGAAGCGCACGCGCGCGGTGAGTCCGCTGGCCAGCCCGCGCACATCGCCCTGCAACGTGACGCGCAGTTGCACGGCGCGCGCATCAAAGCTGCCCTTTTCATTCGTCGCGCGTTTGGTGGCAAAGTCCGCCGCGGGCAGCAAGCGGCTGATGGCGCCCGGCACGCGCTTGCCCACGGCCGGGATCTCGACCTCTACCGCTTCGCCCACGTGATGTCCCGCAAACTGCGCTTCATCGACATAGACGTCCACCCAGTATTGATCGGTGCGCGCCACGGTAAGGATGGCGTAGCCCGGCGCAATGATCTCGCCGCCGCGCGCGATGCGCTGGCTGACCACCCCGCTAATGGGACTCACGATGCGTGTCTGCTGCTGGTAGGCGGCCACTTCGTGCACCAGGCCCTGCCCGGCCGCGACCTTCTGCCGCGCGGCGGCCACGTCCTGCCGGCGCACGTCCACCATGGCGCGTCCATCCACCGCCAACTGCAGCGCGCCACGCGCGGCAGCGATGCCGGCTTCCGCCTGGCGCACTTGCGCGCGGGCCGCGTCGAGTTCTTCTTGCCGCGCCCCCGCTTTCACCAGGCTCAATTTCGCCTGCGCAGCGGTCAGGGCGGCCTGCGCGCTGTGGTAGCCCAATTCCGCCTCATCCGCCTTTTGCCGCGCCACCACCCCTTCATCCGCCAACGCCTTCACGCGGGAATACGTGAGCTTGGCAGTATTGAACGCCGCCTGCGCCGCCTCCACCGCTTGCTGCGCCTGGACGATTTCCTGCGGACGCGCGCCGTGCTCCAACGCCGCCAGTTTCGCGTTCGCCATGCCCAACCCGGCGGTGGCGGCCTGCACGCCGGCCTGCGCTTGTTTGATCTGATCTTCCGCCTTGTCGCTCTCCAGCCCGACCGCCAGGTGCGCCTGTGTTTCCTGCGCCTCCGCGCCGCGCAGTCCCGCGCTCGCCTGCTCATGTTTGGCGGTCAGTTCCTCGGCCTGTAACACCGCGACCAGTTGCCCTGCGTTAACCGCGTCGCCCTCTTTCACCAGCACACTGCCGAGGCGTCCGGGTAGCTTGGAGGCGATATCCACCTCGTCGGTATCGAGCACGCCGTCCACCACCAGCGTTTGGGGGGCAGCTTCCGCGCGCGCACCGGTGGTCGACTGGAGCGACGCGGGCTGCGGAGCACGCGGGCGCGACAGCAGCAGATAACCGGTCCACAGCAGGGCGAGCGCCACGAGCCCGCCCATCACCGCGCCCACCCCATGCCACATCGTACGCTTAGTGTCTGCCATCGTGCGCTCCTTCCACTGCGGTCAGGTTGGGTACCAGTGTGCCCAGGGCATGCTGCATCCCGTAGTAAGCGATGTCATATTGATATTTGGCTTGCGCGCGACTCGTCTCCGCCAGCGAGCGAGCGAGGATGGCATCGCTCTTTTCCAACCCGGTGCCCTGGCCTTCTTCAAAGCGCCGTGTCGCCAAGCGCAGGCTTTCCGTAGCGAGGGCCACGGTGGTATCCGCCGCTTCCAGCGCCTTGCGTGCACTCTGAAGATCAAGGTAATACTTGCGGACTTCCAAACGAATGCCGTTCTCCAGGCGGCGCATGTCACTCTGATTGCGCTCGCGTAACGCCGCCTGTTCGGCCTCCTGCGCCTTCGCCAGCCCGCCATCGCTTAACGGGACCGTCATGACGACCCCCACGATCAGGCCCGGCGTAGTAAACGGTTGCTCGTCCATATACAACTGCTTGGACGCCGTGGCGGCGACCACCGGATTCTTTTCCGCCCGCGCGCTGCGTTCTCCCGCCGCGTAAAGTCGGTCGCGCGCCTGCAGGGCTTTCATCGTGCTGGACGCGCCAAGCGCCGAATCGATGGCCGCCTGCAGTTCGCGGCTAAAGGGTCCGCTACCCTGTAGGTCCGTACTGAGCGTTGGCGTGTCCTCCTTGGGCAAGCCCATGACATCCTGCAGGTACGCCAGCGCCAACTCCACCTGGTTATGCGCGTCGAGTTGGCGGCGCTGTTGGTTCGCCACTTCCGACTCCGCGCGAATCACCTCATAGCGGGCAATTTGTCCGTGCGCGAGGAGCGCCTGCGCCTGTGTCAGGTGCCCCTGTAACGTGGTGCTCGCCTGATCGGCGACCTCCGCGATGCGCTGTGCAAAGATGGCGCCCAGATAGGCGCACACCACGCGATAGGCGACTTCACGCCGGGTCGCCTCCGCCTGCGCCTGCAGCGCCGCGACCCCCTCCGCCACCTGTGCGAGCCCGTTCTTCACCCGCCCGCCGGTGGAAAGGGGCACGGTGACATCCAGCGCGCCGCGACTGATGGTGGACGAGGACAGCGGCAACCCCGGCAAGGTGATGGCGGGCAGGCCAGGAATGGTGATGGTGGGCAGCGACATGGTCGGCTGCTTGCTCAGGTCAAAATAGGCGGCGTCGAGGTTCACCGCCGGTCGCCCCTTGGCGGCGACTTGCCCGTATTTCGCGTCGGCGATCTTGATATTTTGCGCGGCGGCGGCGACCTCCGGGTTATGCGCCAGCGCATTGCGCACCGCATCAGCGAGCGAGAGCGGCGCGGCGACCGCCCCGCACAGCGTCATCCCACAGAGGGCCATCGCAATCATGTAGCGTATCATCACTGTTTACCTCATGCCGTATGCTCGTCCCTACCCGCTCCGTGCAAGAAGAGATCGACGATATGCGCGGCGAACCGCTGCGAGTCGAGCGGACGTCCGGCCACGAAATGACTGGCGATAAACATGGTCGCCATGCCGAACAGGGAATAGGCGTCAAGCCCGGCGTCGCGCGTGTGCAGTTCCCCCGCACGCTGCGCGCTCGCCAGTAACGCGGCCAGACGTTGCAGGCTGTTGGAAAAATGATCGAGCACCGTCTGCCGCGCGCGTTCGCCCCCCGCCATGACTTCGCGAAACAGAATGCGCGCCACAGCCGGGTGCTCGACGACGATGGACAGGTAATGGGCGATAAAGCGCTGCAGCCGTTCAGCGATGGGCCCCGCGCCGCTTTCCGCCTCGCCCACCGCCGCTTCCACCGCCGCGATACCCTCCGCAATCAGCAAGTCATAAAGGCCTTCCTTACTGCCGAAGTAGTAATACAGCATGGCCTTATTCACCCCGGCGGCATCGGTTATTTGCTGTACGCCCGTTGCGCTGTAACCGTGCTGCGCAAAGAGCGCGGCGCCCGCGCGGAGCAGTGCGTCCCGGGCATCCGGAGAGGCGGGCGTGATGTCGTTCACGAGTTTGGGCATCTTGTTTTCCTGTCCGTATTATACTAACCAGTTGGTTAAGAGCATCCTACCACCAGATATCCGTGACGTCAAGCCGCACCCCACTTCCTTATGGAGAAAGGGAAGCGGGGCTCTCTGCCCTCGTGCCGAGGGCAGGCCATCCTTCCAAACGGTGCTGCTTTTGCTGCCGGGTGGACAGGCGCATTCCGAAATCAGGTCTACAGACATGGCTGTCGTATGTGCCCTTCCTCAAGGCCGTACAAAGAGCACTGTTTGGAAGGATGGCCTGCCCGCAGGGCAGAGCGCCCCGCCGTCCCCTTCCCTACCCATTCTTTCCTTGTTATACTAAGCACATCATGTCACAGCGTTTCAACCGCGAAGACCGGATCGGTGTCCTGCATTATCTAACGCTCAAAGTACGCGAACGGCATCCGCTGACCGAGGCGTACCGGGCGCAGGTGCTGCAGCTCTTGCGGCAACAGTGTGACCGGTACCCTGCGCGCCTCATTGCTTATGTCATGATGCCCGACCATTTGCATTGCATCATCAATCCCATCGATGGCGCGGTGAGCCAATTTCTCACACAATTTAAACCCCTGGTATTGCAGACGTTGTTCACGCAGGCCACCGCGTGCGCTGATGAACAAACAGTGGCCTGGCTCTGTATGGATGGTAGACCGCACGGCTGGCAGGACGGCAAATACAGTTTCCACCTCTACTCCCCGCGCCTCATTTGGCAGAAGATCGATTACATCCACAACAATCCCGTTCGGCGCGGGTTGGTGCGCCGGGCGAATGACTATCCGTATTCCAGCTTTCGCGCCATCTACCCCGGTGAGGAGCCGCCTTTGGTTCCAGTGGATCGGGAATTTTGGTGGGGAGACGCGTGAGGGAATGAGGTAGCGGGGCTTTCTGCCCTCGTGCCGAGGGCAGGCCATCCTTCCAAACGGTGCTGCTGTTACAGCCGGGTGCAGAGGCAGTCAGCTTGGAGCATGTCTACAGACATGGACCAGGTATCTGCCCTTCCTGATTACCGTACAAAGAGCACTGTTTGGAAGGTTGGCCTGCCCGCAGGGCAGAGAGCCCCGCAGCCTCTCCCAATGCACTATCCCATGACACCTTGACAGCCTGCGCTGAAGTACGGACACTAAGCATATGTTTACCGGCATTATCGAAGAATTAGGCACGGTCGTGAGCGTACGGCGCGAGGCGAACGTGGCGCGGCTTACCTTGCAGGCGCAGATAGTACGTGACGATTTGCGCGTGGGCGACAGTTTGGCGACGAATGGGGTCTGCTTGACGGTGGAACGCATCGAGCCATCGCAACTGCTGCTGACCATGATGCCGGAAACGCTGCGCCGCACGACACTGGGCCTCGTGCACCCCGGCGACCGGGTGAACCTGGAGCGCGCGGTGCCGGTGGGCGGGCGCTTGGGCGGGCATATTCTCTCCGGCCATGTGGACGGCCAGGGCACGTTAACACGCGTAAGCGGCACCGGGGAGGAGCGTGTCTACACCTTCACCATGCCCCAGGAGTTGTCGCGCTTCATTGCCGCGCAGGGTTCCATCGCGGTGGACGGCATCAGCTTAACGATAGTTGATGTCGCGCAGGAGACCTTCTCCGTGTCGCTCATTCGTCACACCCTGGGCATGACGACGCTGGCGTTCCGCACCCCCGGCTCGCCGGTCAATTTAGAAGTGGATCAGCTTGCGCGCTATCTGGACCGGCTGCTCTCCGCGCGCGGATCGCAGAGTGACCTCACCCTGGATCGGCTGCGCGAATTGGGGTATTAAGCAGTGGCACGCTCGGCGCGAGTCCTGGTGCAGTGGAAGGCACGGGTGCGGGAGTTGAAGCGCCAGGTACTCACGCTCTACCTCGCCTGCCGTGACCCGCGCGTGCCCTGGACGGTGCGCCTGCTCGCGCTCGCCGTAGTCGGGTATGCACTTAGCCCCGTTGACCTTATCCCAGATTGGATTCCGGTCCTCGGTTATCTCGACGACCTCATCCTCGTCCCGCTGGGTATTGCCCTTGTGCTCAAATTGATGCCACCGGCGATCATGGATGACTACCGCGCGCAGGCGGATGCGTTACTCGATGACAAGCCCACGAATTGGGTGGCCGGCGGCATCATCATCGCCCTCTGGCTCGTCGGTCTGGGGCTATGCGCCATTTGGTGCGCGCGCATCTACCTCGCGCATCAAATGGCGCCATAACCACCAGCCTGGCAGAGAGATTTCCCGGTGTAACCCAGGACTTCCCCACGCTGCCTTACGGCGCAACCACCTCCAAACGAAACGGCGGCTGTGCGAGCGGGCGGACAGCGAGCGACATGAGCAACAGCTCGTTGTCATCTGCGGCAATGCGGTTTGAGCGCAGCACGCCGCAGGCCTGGCACCGGTGAATGAGCGCCCACTCGCCCCCTTTGCGTGCCCACACCGCCACCGGTTCCATGTGCCCACTGCATCCGGCCGCGCGGTCGCCCGGTCGCTCGTCGAGATGCAGGCTCCACAAGCAGTGCGGACAATGGTTGCGATGTGCGCTCCCGGCGCCATCCGAGGCCACCGGCGCACGGCAGTGCGCACAGGTGAAGGAGATCTCCGCTATCACCATCTCCTCTAGGTCGGTATCCGTGCCTTCCCCAAGCAGTCGGCGGTAGGTGGCGTAGCGAGCGTGGGCGATGTCGCCGCACTGGACGGCTTCCTTGACGGCGCAGTGCGGCTCATGCGTATGGCTGCAATCGGCAAAGGCACAGCCCGACGCCACCGCAACGAACTCCGGGAAGTAGCCGCGGATCTCGGCCCCGCTCATGCGCCACAGGCCGAATTCGCGCACGCCCGGCGTGTCGATGAGGGAGATGCCCCCCTCCAGCCGGTAGAGGCGCGATGCCGTCGTAGTATGCCGTCCTTTGCCATCGCCCTTGCGCAGGTCATTCGTTGACAGGCGCAACGCGGGGTCCAAGGCATTCAGCAAGGAGGATTTCCCCACCCCACTGTGTCCAACCATGACGCAGGTTTTCTCGCACAAGGACTCCCGCAGCATGGGTATACCTTCACCGCTCGCGCTGGAACAGGCGATGACCGGAATCCCCAACTGCCGGTAGCGCTGCAGGCGAGCGAGTTCGCTGGCGCGTTCCTCCTCCCCGAGCAGGTCTACCTTCGTCGCCACGATGAGCGGCGCAGCGCCGCCATGTTCCACCGCCAACAGGATGCGGTCCAACAAACGCGGACGGCAGGGCGGCAGCTTGAGCGAGGTCACCAGCACCACTACGTCGATGTTGGCGGCAATGATGCGCTCAATGTGCGCCGCGCCGGGGTCCGGACGTGACAGGCGCGTTCGCCTCGGCAGCACCGTGGTGACGTACGGCGGCGTACCGCCCCAGCGGACCTGGTCACCCACGGCAATTGCACTTTGCTGCACCTGTGCTAATGCCGGCGCTAACGGCATGTCCTGCTCGCCATCGTCACACAGCACCAAGGCGCGCCCCGCGGTCAAGCGCACGATCTGACCGGCGTATTGTCCCGCAACTGCTGGGGGGCAATCATGCATGAATGTTGGTGCGTTCTCCAACACGCGCAGAAGCATGTCATCATGCGACGGCACATGTCCGCCTTTCCGTATCGCATCTTTGCGCAACTGTGCGGCCTGTCTGACGAGCTTTTTGCGTTCGTTCTCTCCTAATTTCTCCAGTTGTGCGCGTAAGCGTTGTTTGTCCTGAAATTTCAACGAAGTTCCCTCGGCCTCTGTCAGCAGAGGCCTGTCTCAGTACCCTGCACGGGTACAAATCTGCCGGGGTGACACCCCCCACGGGGATACACCCCGTAGCAGTCACTTCACATGAGGCTTTCAGCACAAGGACCATGGAATCCATACAGTTCTCCTTCCGAAATAATCGTCGCCAATGGGCAGACGCAGCACGGCCGCAGGGGACAGCAACACCACCTCTGTCACGCCTGCGGCCAGGCAACAAAAAACGCCCTCCCGGAAGGGGACGGCGACGGCAATCGGCATAGAGATCAGATCGACGTGTTAGCGCATATCCTCCCGGAGTCGTGACAGGGTGGTGAACTGGAGAACAATGGCGGTCATACCTACTCCTTTCAAAGAATCACGCTTGGCGTGGTTGAATACAGCTATTATAGCCATAGTATTACCCTCCGTCAAGGGTGGAGCAACACGCATCATACGCATTGTGTCATGTCATGCAGCCTGTCTCGTGGTGTAAGCAAGAAGCGTCTAGCGTTTAGCGTCTGGAAATCCCGCGTGCCATCGTCCCCTATATGCTATCTGTAGTGGGGCGTCACGTTCTACCTCGCTGTGCAGATTAAGCGTCTGTAGCGCGCGCCCGCTGTGGCGCGCCTGTGGTGCGACCGTATCCGTGCGGCGAAAGGGAT
>DASXVL010000025.1:0-6776 GCA_036504255.1 Armatimonadota bacterium
TCTCGTTCTCGTTCTCGTTCTCGAAAGAAAATTAACAGGATGGGTAGGAAAATGCCCTGCGGGCATGCCGTTTCATCCAACCTCCTACAGCGTAATCTGTGGTTCGTCGTCACTCGCGTCATGTTGCAGGTCGGCATCTTCTTCGTAGGAGGTGGCGACGGTTTCCACCACTGTTTCCGCCTGCACGTCATACAGGCGGCGCAGGTCCCAGGCGTTGATCCAGGAGCGCACGTACTGGCGCATGCCGGTGCTGGCGGCGTATTCGCGCACCTCCGCCACGTCCGGCGTTTGCCAGGCATAGGCCCCGGCGTAGAGGTCGGCTACTTTGTGATAAATGCCTTGCACTTGGGCGCGCGTGGGCGGGCGTAACTCGACCCCTTTGCTTTTGATGGCGCGCATGCCCGTTTCCGCCGCTGCCGTCAGCCCTTCATCGCGGGTGTTCTGCAGGCGCGCCGGGATCATCTCCAGATCGTTTTTCCGCCCATAGAGCACCTGGCCGGTGTAATCCTTGGTGATGGTGAACACCGTCGCCAATCCCGGTGTCGCCGTGCCTTTCACCAGGCCGAGCAACTGGGCCAGGTGCGCGTAGGCTTTGCCGCGCTGGCGCACGCTGTACTTGGAAATCATCTCCGTCTCATCGAAGAGGATCGCCCAGCCGGTATACCCTGCCGCCTGGAAGAAACGGTTCAGGAACGCAAAGCGCTGCAGGATGGCGCCGCGTTCCGGCGCGGCCACCTGGTAACGCGTCAGTTCCATCTCCCGCAGGGCGGCGCGCAGGTCGCTGACGCGCATGGGATAGCCGGTCCACTCGGCGATGATCTTCTCGCGCAGGTATTCGGACGGGTTGCGGGCAAAGAGACACAGGGTGGCGGCATAGCGCGGGTCCAGCCCGGGCGTCGCATGCAGCCATTCGATCAACTCGGCGAAGCGGGCGTGACCGTCCACCTCGTACGCATGGGCAATCTCTTCCAGCGCCGGCCCCACTTTACCGGGGATGGCGGCGGACTCGACGCAGGCGCGAAAGAGTTTCGCCAGGTCGTGCAGCGGCGTCTCTTTATTCAACACCACGGTGGAGACGACGAAATGACTCTCAAACGCCAGGTGGCGGAAATACTCCAGCCAGTGCGACTTGCCGGTGCCGAAGTCGCCTTCCAGCAGCAGGCCCGGCGCTTGCTTGCCGTCCTCCCACCCTTTTTCCGTCTCTGCCAGCAGGGTGTGAAAGCGCGCGTCGAGGTCCGCTTGCTCCGGGGGCAGCAGGCGGACGACATCGCGGTTGGGCACTCCGGCCCGTAAGGCTTCCAGCGCGCGTCGCCGTTCGAGCATCTCACGATTCATGCCAGCGCTCCTTCCGCGGCGTCATCCGTCAACCGCACCAGCGCGTTCAGCGGATTCCCGCGATGCAGGTCATGCACGTCATCGACGATGCGCAGCTTCAACGCCGTGTAATTATCCACGTTGCGCCGCGGGTTATGTGGATCGGTGAGCGCGGGCGTCGCCAGGGCGACCAGCAGGAAGTGCGACAGCTCGTCGGTATCGTCGATGCACTGGCGCAACACCTCGTAGGTATCCAGCACGGCGGCGCGGGAGTAGCGCACCGGGGAGAAGAGCGCCAGGTCGTTATCCACCACGGCGGAAAGGTCCAGCAGCAGTACCAGTCCGTGATAGCCGACCATCTGCGCCCACTGCGCCAGCGAAGCGAGCAGCAACCGCGCGTTATGCCGGCCGATGCGCTGGTAAATCTGCATGCGTTTGAGCGCGCCCAGATTGCACGGCTCCCCGACGAGCCATTGCTTCACCACCTCGGCATCGCTCGGGGTGACGCTGTTCGGGTTCACCATTCCCAGGCAGAGCATCGCCATGGCCGTGCGGAATTCTTTGCCCAACGCATAGTTCATCATGATGCCGTTGGATACCAGGCGATTGATGTCGCCGAACAACTGCGGGGTGAGCACACCGTTGGCGCGGGCGATGGCCTCCATCTCGCTCAGCGGCTGCGCGGGGTCTACCACGATGCCATTGGCCTGCAGGCGGGCGCGCAGCCAGCGGTCGGCCAACGCATCCCAGTCCATCTGGCGCGCCACGGCGTGGAAGAGCTGGTGAATCATGTGGACCTTCGTCTGCGCGGCGTCCACGCGCGCCACCAGGTATCCGTCCGCGGCGGCTTCCACGGCCCCCATGACGCCGGCGCGCATCGCCGGCGCGGCGAGCGCGATCTTCACCGCCGCGCCACCCTCGGCCACAAAGCTCGCCAGGTACTCCTCGCGCAGCAGCGTCACCCATTCCGACAACGCCGTACTCATGGCCCCATCTCCTTATCCCGCCAACGTGAACTTGATGGCGGCGAATTCTTTCTCATGCCCGTCGCGGGTGACGAATTTGAGGATCTTCGCGCTGCGCTCGCGGCTCACCGTACTGGCCGGCAAGCTCAGCCGGTGCCCCTTCTTCGTTTCGGTCACGCCGCTCAAATCGAGGAAGTAGATGTCACGCGTGAAGTCCAACAGCGTGTAATCCTTCTCCATGCCGGGCAACAAGGTGAGCACGCGGTACAGTTGCACAAGCGGCAGGTCGATCGCGGCATCGATGCGCCGTTGCGCGCGCACCAGTTCATACGCTTCGAAGAGCGTTTCGATGAAACGTTCCGGCTTCGTTTTCGGATCGCGGCTCTGCGCCTTTTTCAACTGCGCGGCCAGCACCTCGGGGCGAATATTCGATTCCAGCCGCTTCTCGATGCGCACCGCGGCAAGATCCGGCTCCAGGTGCACGAGCACGGGGTAGCAGAAGATCGTGCCATCCTGCACGGAGAGCCGCACCCCCGCGCGTTCGGCGGCGGCCCGCAGCTCGGGGATGAACTCGCCCTCCGGTGTCAGATACGCCGCCGCGTCGAAGGTGAACGGCTGGCAGGCCTCCGCGCGCCGATTCAAGGTTTCCACCGCCGTATTCGCCGCCTGCCGCAGTTTCTCGATATCCCGCACGTTGCCGTTCGCCACCGCCTTCTGCAGCTTCTGCACTGCGGCCACGCTTTTCTTCGCTTGCTCCAACCAGGCCGAAACATCAGCGCTATAGGCATCCAGTAGATTGCTTAAACTCACACGGAACTCCTTCGCAATGTTCATGCGGAAAGGTGACGGGGGCTGCTACGAACAACTGTTTATACCCTCACGCCGTGACGATCACACGCGCACCGGGCAACGATATAGGTTAACTCATTTCGCGAATAGACCGGCGGACTCCTGCTGTGTCAGCGCCCGGATCGGAGGAGAGGGGCAAAAATCGGTGATGCTGATCAGAGGAGAATGAGGTCGGTGACTTGGCTGTAATCCGTACCATACGAGCGCTATTGTACCGACCTTTGCCAGAGTATGCCATCCCTTTGTCTGGCTGGAATCATGACGTGCCTGCATGCATTAGCGATATACTTGTAAAATAATACATCCAGTGCATCCCGTGGAGATTGCCAGCGAACGCTGGGAAGTGACAGTTCGAGGCTTCGCCCCCGTACCACCAACCTCAGGTTGGACCTGCTCCGCGACGATTGCCGGTTCCAGGCCCCATTCCCTGATAAGGATGCCCGCCAGGTAACCTGGCGGGCACGACGTTTTGGTCGCCGGTCGCCTTGCAGAACAGGGCATTGCCGGTGCATGAAGAACAGGCGTATCGGGGCTGGCCTTCCCTGGGGGTGCTGGGAGTAACGGCATTGCGCCGGTTGGAATCTATTCGCCACACGACACGAACCAGGGGTAGAACGACGGCAGCGAATGCGCCGAGTGCTGTCTTAGCAAACGCTCTGTGCCCGGTGTAACGCGGGGCTGCAGGGAGCACAATAGTCGGCAGAGGAGTGGGGGCAATGTGCGGGCGATTCTATTTCTTTGGCAACAGCGCAGCGATTCAGGAAGTGTTGCCGGGGCTCGACATACCGCATCCCATCGCGCCGCGGTATAATATCGCCCCCGGGCAGCCGGTCGCCGTCATTCCGAACACGCCGACCCTGCGCCTCGATCACTTTCTCTGGGGGCTGGTGCCGTCCTGGGCGAAGGAGCCCGGCATCGGCATGCGCCTGATCAACGCGCGGGCGGAGACGCTGGCGGAGAAGCCGGCGTTCCGCGCGGCCTTGCGGCGCCGGCGCTGCCTGATCCTGGCGGATGGTTTTTACGAATGGTTCCAGCCGCCCGAGCAGCGCGCGAAAATCCCGCTGGCCTTCCGGCTGCATCCGCCCAGGCTCTTCGCCTTCGCGGGGCTGTGGGAGGTGTGGCAAAGCCCGGACGGCGGCGAACTCTACACCGTGACGATCATCACCACGGCGGCCAATGCCTTCATCAGCCAGTTCCACCAGCGCATGCCGGTGATCCTCGAACCCGCCGACTACGCCGCCTGGCTCGACCCGGAAGAACGGACGCCGCGGGAGATGATACGGTTGCTGTCGCCGCTAGCTCCCGAGCGCCTGGAGGCCTTCCCCGTTTCCCCCATCGTGAACAACGCGCGGATCGACCAGCCGGTCTGCCTGGAGCCGGTAGGCGAGGTGATCAGCTATGAGTGATCCGCCAAGCGCCCCTCCACCGTGGGGTACATGTAGGCGGCGCCGTTTTGTGGAGTGCGACTACCTGCTTAGGAACAGGGCGGTTGAGGTATAGCCGCTGCCCGCGTAGGCCAGATTCATGGTGAATACCATGTACTGATCCGGATAGATCGGGAGCATGTAGCCCGCGATGCCGAGGGCTTGCTGCAGGTGCGTGTTAGTCGAGGCGACGGCGAGTTTGGTGTTGACGTTGTAGGTGGCGACCACGCTGTTATCCGCTTTGCGCTTGTAGGTGAGGCTTTTGATCGTCAGCGTGCTGGTCGCCAGTGAGCCGGAGCGATCGCATTCCAGCCCGATGCCGACCAGTTTGGCCGTGTTGCTGGCAGTACCGGCGGGCACCAGGGTGAAGGTGAAGTCGGCGCCACGCACGGAGTTCAGACTCCAGCCGTGCCCCCCGTTGATCCAGGGGAAGCAGGAGCTGGCTTCCATCGAGGTGCGCGGCACTTCGGATTTCGGCAAGGTGGTCAGCGGCAGGGTGACATCTTTCACCAGCCAATCCGGCAGTTGCGCGCGGGCGGTGTTGCACTCGGCGTCCGTCGGCGGGTTGGAGTAGGTGTTCTGGCCATACAGACTCGTCTCGGTGCCGATGCAATAGGACGCGCGCGCATTCGTGTTGTACTCACCGGAGCCGACCATGATCGGCAGCCCCAGGTTGGCGCACTGGTCGGCGAACTCCCGGCCTCCCGGGATTGTGCCGCCCGCCCAGCAGCCAAACGTTCCCTTCAGGATGGCTCCGGCGGTGACGGGTTTGGTGCTGGTGATCAGCGACGGCAAGAAGGCGCCGCCGTTCACCGCGTCTTTCGCCAGCCACTGTGTATGCCCATCCACGAAGGCGAAGACGGCGCCGCGGTTATGCCGGTAATCGACAATGCCACTCACCACAGCGTCGATGTCGGTATACGTCGCGCCGGCGTCGTTGATATACGGCTTATTCTCCGCGGCATTGGCCAGATCGCTGATCATCGGCGCGGCCGCCGGATTCTTCACATCGCCGAGGGCCGCCCCGCCCAACAGGGAGCCGGCGACGTAGAAATAATCCGGGGTGGCGTCGACGCCTTTGAAAGAGCTGGTCGGACAGTCCCATACTTTTCCGGTGACGCCATAGGTGCCGGCCAAATCGGTCGTCCAGGTGGCAGCCTCCGGGAAGGTCTCGTCGTGGTCCTGCACAAACATCAGGAGGGAGGTGGCAATCTGCCGTTGATTGTTCAGGCACGTCGTCTGCCGGGCTTTCTCCCGCGCCTTGGCAAACACGGGGAAGAGGATGGCGGCCAGGATGGCAATGATAGCGATAACAACCAGCAATTCGATCAGAGTGAACCCCTGTGAACGCTTCATACGGTCTCCTTATGGGTAATACTGCTACCGGTAACAATACTTTATTAATTGTAACAACCGATCTGTGTCCTGTCAATAGCCTACAGCGACGACCTGATTGACCGGCTGTTGAGAATTCATCACGGCACAAAGGCCGTGCCCGCCGGACACGCCGGCGGGCACGAAGTGTTTGTTGCGCGCTGCGCAAGCTTACTTGCTGAGGAGCAGCGCGGTTGACGAATAGCCGTTGCCCCCGAAGGCCAGATTCATCGTGAAGACAACGTATTGGTCGTTGTAGATCGGCAGCATGAAGCCCGCCACGCCGATCGCTTGCGTCAAATGCGTATTCGTAGCGGTCACCGCGAGTTTGGTATTGACGGCGTAGTCGGCGACCACCGCGTTATTCGTTCTCCGCTTGTAGGTCACGTTTTTGATCGTCAACGTACTGGTCGCCAGCGAGTTCGAGCGATCGTATTCCAGCACGATGCCCACCAGTTTGGATGTCTTGGTGGCGCCGCTGGCCGGCACGAGGGTAAAGGTGAAGTCCGTACCGCGTATGGAGTTCAAACTCCAGCCACGCACGCCGTTGTTCCAAGGGAAGCACGAGCTGGCGTCCATCGAGGTGCGCGGCACTTCGGACTTGGGCAAGGTGGTCAACGCCAGGGTGACATCCTTTTCCAACCAATCCGGGAAATGCGAACGCGCGGCATTGCATTCGGCGTCCGTCGGCGGATTGGAGTAATTACTGCTGCCGTAATTGCCCGCATCCGTGCCGACAAAGTAGGACGCGCGCGCATTCGCGTTATACTCGCCGGAGGCGACGATGATGGGCAGGCCCAGGCCGGCACACTGGTCGGAGAACTCGCGTCCCGGTGAACCGCCGCCCCAG
>DASXVL010000026.1:0-2785 GCA_036504255.1 Armatimonadota bacterium
CGATAGACAGGGGTGGTGATCGCGTCCTGCGATCAGTACGCCGACGTCCATGTCGGCGCGTATATATGGCTGGCCCTGTTCCAGGGGCGGCTTCCTGCCGCACCCTGGCTAGTAGCTTGCCGCCACTTCGTGGCTGTTTCCGCATCCCTGCGGAAACACGGATTACGTACGTTGTGCGAATACGCAACGCCACACACGTGCCCTGGCTACCGCGTGATCGTCACCTTCCGCAGCCCGCGCGGTTTATCGGGATTGATGCCTTTGAGCACGGAGAGGCCTTGCGCCAGCAATTGCCCGGCGACAATGGCCGGGAAGGGGCTGATGATCTCCGGCACTGCCTGCCCCTGGTTCACGGGCAGCGCAATGTCGGCCTCATGCAACGCCTCGCTTGCGTTGCCGATCACGATAGTATCCGCGCCGCGCGCTTTTGTCTTGCGCAACACGTCCAAGACCGAGGGCAGCGACGGACCGTCGTTGGCAAAAGCGATGACCGGAAAGCCTTCGGCGAGGATGGCGATGGGCCCATGCACGAAGTCCGGGGACGCAAAGGGTTGTGAGCGGATGTAGCATGTCTCGCGCAGTTTGAGCGCCAACTCGTACGCCACCGCCATGTTATAGCCGCGTCCGAGCACTACGCATTCCTGCATGTAGCGGAATTGGGCAATTTGTGCGCGCAGTGTCGCTTCCTGGGTCAACACGTCGGCAATGAGTTCAGGCACGCGCGCCAATTCGGCATAGAGCGCAGCGTTATCCCCCATCGCCGCCGAGAGCAGCAGCAACGCCGCCATCGTGGTGGTAAAGGTTTTCGTCGCGGCCACCGCCACTTCCGGCTCCGCGTGCAACTCCAGCGTCTGCTGCGCCGCCTGCGCCAGCGGGGAATTTCCCACGTTCGTGATCGCCAGCGTTTCGCCGCCCGCACGGTTGGCCAGTTCCAACGCCGCGATAACGTCAGCGGCTTCACCGGATTGCGAAATGCCGATAACCAGATAATCGCGCACATCGACCTTCGCCTGGTAGATCGTCGCCACCGACGGCGCCATCAGCCCCACCGGGATGCCGTTCATGGTCTCGAAGACGTACTTGGCATACAGCGCAGCGTGGTCTGAAGTGCCGCGCGCGGCGATAAAGATACCGCGCGGCGGGTGCGCGCGCCACTTCGCGGCAAAATCCCACACCCGATCTCGCTCGGCGGCGAGCAAGTTAGTTATCACCTGTGGCTGTTCGTGGATCTCCGCCTGCATCACCCGTCCGTACTGACGACTCGTCATCGTGCTTCCTCTTTCGCTAGTGTGACTCATGGGAGCGCCGGCAAGCTGGCAGCGGCAATCGCCTGCCCCACGCGACGACTCTTTTCATCCGGCAAGTGCAACGTCATTTGCGCGGCTAACGCCGGGAACTCCAGCGCGAGCACCTGATTCGCGGTACGCAAAATAAGCTGTCCACCGTCTCCCGAGGTCACGCGCCCGAGAATGAGCGCATGCTGAATGGTATAGAAGTCGGCATAGTAGGCCAGGGCATAGCCCAGATAGCAGCCGATGGTTTCGTACAACGGTGTCACGCGCGGGTCACCCTGCTCCGCGAGTTCCTGCACGGCCTTGAGCCGCTCAGGTAACCCGAGCGACGCGTCCAGCGTGATACCGGCGGCAGGCAGTAAGCGTCCGACCGCTTGTTGTGACAGGTACTGTACGCCGCAGCCAATGTCTCCCGACCACTCATCGGCTGGGGCGCTTGGATTGGCGTCAATCGGGACAAAGGCCAGTTCGTTCAGCCACTGCGTCAGCGCGCCCTCCGGCGTCACGAAGCCCGCGGCCTCGCTTGAGCCCAACGCCACGCCCAGCACGCCCGTCGCGTCCAGCGACATCGCGCCCGCCAGCGCGGTCACATCGCCATCGTTCACCACTTCCAACGGGATGCCATTCCAGGCACGCTGAATCTCCAGGAACAAATTGGCGACGCGCGTTTCAAATAATTCCTCCGGCACGCCACGAAAGAGCGACGCGACGCGCACGCGGTTATTGAGGTAGGTACCGGCGGAACTGATCCCGATGGCATCGACGTGCGGCAGGTGGGCGGCGGCGGTGCGCAGGGCGGTCATGATTTCGTCGAAGTGGTATTGTGGGTCAGTTTGCGGGCGTGGGTCCCACACCACTTCTTCACTATACACCGCCTCACCGTCGATGACGGCGGCTACCTTGCGGTCACTCGCACCGGCGTCAAAGCCGATACGGCACCCCTCAAGATGCCCGCCCAGCCGTACCGTGCCTTCGCGCGCGGGCGGTACCTCGTCCGGCGTGCACGACACGACCGCAAACGTCCGCTCATAAATGCGCTCCATGATGCGGACGTCAAACGCGCGCTTCCCCGTCGGGCTGTAGATACGCGCTATAGCATCCCCGATCTCCGCCGGGCCGCCCAGATAGACTTTGCAGCCCCCGCGTGCCCAGAGCAACGTTTTGACCACACGCTCAACGTAGGCGAGGTTGTCCTCCGCCCCCGGCGCGCCGGAGGCAAATATGATGGTGTCATAGCGGGAGAGCGATCCGTCGTGACGCTCAAGTCCGATGGCCAGAGGTACCGCGTGTCCTGAGTCTTCCACCGCCGTGCGAAACGCGCGGTGTGCCAATACTAACGGCGCAAACGCCGGATCAAGGGGCGGGATAACTTTCGGCGTGCTTGTCGCCATTCTCGCGTGCATTTTGTACTCCTCGTAGTGTCACTATACCATATCATGTTGCAGTGTCTTGCTTCATGCTTATGCCGATAAACGTTTATCGGCATAAGCATG